>NZ_SCMM01000007.1:0-112738 GCF_005503345.1 Ramlibacter sp. 2FC | reverse complement strand
GGCCCGCCCGAACCTGCCGCCGAGCGCGGGCTGGCGCCAGCCCGGGATGGACTTCGGCGCGCCGCAGGGCCACCGGGTGAGCGACCTGGCCGCGCTGTGGTCGCCCTCGGCCCCCCATGCCGACAGCGTTCCGGCCGCAGCCACCGATACACGCCCCTCCGCGCCGCAAGCATTTGTCGAGCCCGTCCCCCTGCCGCCCGGCGACTGGCCCCTGGGTCGCGCGCTGGCCCAGCTGCACGGCATCTACATCCTGGCCGAGAACCGCCAGGGCCTGGTGGTGGTGGACATGCACGCGGCGCACGAGCGCATCGTCTACGAGCGGCTCAAGCAGCAATTGCAGGGCGCGTCCATCGCCAGCCAGCCGCTGCTGATCCCCGCCACCTTCGCCGCCACGCCGCAGGAGCAGGCCACGGCCGAGGCCTGCGTCGATGCCCTGCACAGCCTGGGCCTTGAGATCACGCCGTTCTCGCCACGCACCCTGGCCGTGCGCGCCGTGCCGACCACCCTGGCCCAGGGCGACGCGGTCGAGCTGGCGCGCAGCGTGCTGGCCGAGCTGGCCCAGCACGAGGCCAGCGGCGTGGTCGAGCGCGCGCAGAACGAGCTGCTGGCCACCATGGCCTGCCACGGCGCGGTGCGCGCCAACCGCCGCCTCACGCTGGAGGAGATGAACGCCCTGCTGCGCCAGATGGAGGCCACCGAGCGCTCCGACCAGTGCAACCACGGCCGCCCGACCTGGCGCCAGCTCACGCTGCGCGAGCTCGACGCGCTGTTCCTGCGCGGGCGCTGAAAGTCGATTTCCGACCAGCGGTCACGCGCGCCTGACCAAGGCGCGCCGCTGTGCGCCGCCAACCCGGAAAAGGTACAATAAGTTGTACATATCTGGGAAGCCCAAATGGATGCCATCACCTACAGCGCAGCCCGTGCCCGCTTGGCCGACACCATGAACCGGGTTTGCGACGACCACGAGCCCATCATCATCACCCGGAGTGGTCAGCAGGCGGTGGTCATGATCTCACTGGACGATTTCAAGGCCATGGAAGAAACGGCCTATTTGCTCCGCGCGCCCAAGAATGCGCAGCGCCTGCTCGAGTCCATTGCGGCGCTTGAGAGTGGAAAGGGCAAGGAACGGAAGCTGGCCCCGTGAGGCTGATCTTTTCCGATCAGGCGTGGGACGACTACCTGTACTGGCAAAAGACCGACAAGAAGCTGCTGCAGCGAATCAACGGCCTGATCCAGGAAATCACGCGCACCCCGTTTGAAGGAACGGGCAAGCCCGAACCCTTGAGGCACGCTTTGTCCGGCTATTGGTCCAGGCGAATTAATGACGAGCATCGCATCGTCTACAAGGTTTCAGACGGCGACCTGCTCATCGCTCAGCTGCGGTATCACTACTAGCGCGGGCGCGCGCCATCGACTGCGATCCAGCTCAAGGCCTGTCCAGCGACGTTCTGCTACCCTCGCCCGGATGTCCGCCTTCCCCCCAGCCTCGTCCCTGGCCGCGCCGTCGGCCATGTCGCCGGCGCTGATCGTGTTGCTGCTGTCCCTGCTGCTGGGCCTGCAGCCGATCACCACCGACCTGTACCTGCCGGCCCTGCCCGCCCTGACCGAGGGCTTTGGCGCCGACATGGCCCAGGCCCAGCTCACGCTGACGGCCCTGCTGCTGGCCTTCGGCCTCTCGCAACTGGTGTGGGGGCCGCTGTCCGATCGCTTCGGCCGCCGGCCGGTGCTGCTGTGGGGCCTCGCCGCCTATGCCGCCGCCTCGCTCGGCAGCGTGTTCGCGCCCTCCATGGAGCAATTGATCGCCTGGCGCACCCTGCAGGGCGCGGCCATGGGCGCGGGCGTGATGTGCGCGCGCGCCATCGTGCGCGACCTCTACCCGCCGATCGAGGGCGCGCGCATCATGTCCAAGGGCCTGAGCGGCCTGGGCGTGATCGCCTGCCTGAGCGCGCCGCTGGGCGGCCTGCTGTCGGACCTGCTGGGCTGGCGCGCGGCCCTGCTGGTGCTGGCGCTGTTCGGCGCCGGCGCGCTGTTCATGGTCGCGCGGCATTTCGAGGAAACCTTGCAGCAGCGCAACCCCCAGGCCCTGCAGCCGCTGGCGCTCGCGCGCGCCTGGGTGCAGATCCTGCGCCACCCCACCTTCCTCGCCTATTCGGCCCTGGCCACCACCTCCTACCTGGGCCTGTTCACCTTCCTGGCCGCGTCTTCCTTCGTCTTCATCCGCGTGCTCTCGTTCAGCAAGACGCAGTACGGCCTGCTGATGTTCAGCATGTCGCTGTCCTACATTGCGGGCACCTTCATGTGCCGGCATCTGCTGGCGCGCTTCGGCGTGCGCCGCACGGTGGCGCTGGCGGGCGGGCTGACCCTGACCGGCGGCACGCTGATGGGCGTGCTGGCCCTGCTCGGCGAAGGCCAGTCCTGGTGGGGCGCCTGGGCCATCATGGGGCCGTTCTACCTGTTCATGCTGGGCCATGGCGTGCACCAGCCCTGCGGGCAGAGCGGCGCCATCGGCCCCTTCCCCCAGGCCGCCGGCACGGCCTCGGCGCTGAACGGCTTCCTGATGATGGTCGCCGCCTTCGCCATGGGCGGCTGGCTGGGCACGCGCATGGACGGCACGGTGTTTCCGCTGGTCTACGGCATCTGGTTGTGGAGCATCTGCATCGCCGCAGTCGCCTGGACCTTGGTGCAATGGCATGGCACGCCGCCCAAGCATTGAGATGAGCCGCGAGAAAGTGACGAACGTGGGGGCGATTGCTCTTGCCGGGCCCACGGCCTCGGGCAAGACCGCGGGGGCGCTGGCGATCGCGCAGCAGCTCGCCTCGCGCGGCGGGGTGGAGATCGTCAGCGTGGACTCGGCCCTGGTCTACCGCGGCATGGACATAGGCACGGCCAAGCCTTCGCGCGAGGAGCTGGCCGCCGTGCCGCACCACCTGATCGACATCCGCGACCCGCTGCAGGCCTACAGCGCGGCCGAGTTCGTGCAGGACGCGACTCGCCTGGTGGCCGAGATCCGCGCGCGCGGCCGCCTGCCGCTGCTGGTGGGCGGCACCATGCTGTACTTCAAGGCCTTGTTCGAGGGCCTGGACCCGATGCCGGCCGCCGACCCCGCGGTGCGCGCGCAGCTGGAGGCCGAGGCCGCCACGCGCGGCTGGCCGGCCCTGCATGCAGAGCTCGCGCGCGTGGACCCGGCCACGGCCGCGCGCCTGGCGCCGCTGGACGCGCAGCGCATACAGCGCGCGCTCGAGGTCTGGCGCGTGAGCGGCCAGCCGCTGTCGGCCTTCCACCGCGCCGCCGACCAGGGCGCGCCGCGCGACGCGCTGCAGGCGCCGCTGATCTCGCTGGAGCCGCAGTCGCGCGCCTGGCTACACGAGCGCATCGCCCAGCGCTTCGACGCCATGCTGGCGGCGGGCTTCCTCGAGGAGGTGATGCGGCTGCGCGCGCGCGGCGACCTGCATGCCGAGCTGCCGGCCATGCGCTGCGTGGGCTACCGCCAGGCCTGGGAGGCGCTGGAGGGCCGCCTGCCGCTGGCCGAGCTGCGCGAGCGCGGCATCTACGCCACGCGCCAGCTCGCCAAGCGCCAGCTGACCTGGCTGCGCGCGATGCCGCAGCGCCATGTGCTGGCCTGCGACGCGCCCGACGCGCTGCCGCAGCTGCTGGACCTGGTCGACCGGCTGCTCGCTGCGCCCCCGGCCTCCTGAGTCCGCCATGAGCCTGGTCGTCACCGACTTGTGCAAGCGCTACGGCGACACGCCGGTGTTCGCCCATGTCTCGCTGCAAGTGGACAGCGGCGAGTTCGTCGCCATCGTCGGCGAGTCGGGCGTGGGCAAGTCCACCCTGCTCAACTGCCTGGCCGGCCTGGACCGCTGGGACAGCGGTAGCGTGGTGCACGACGGCGTGGACATCGGCGCCCAGGACGAGGAGCAGCGCGCGCTCTGGCGACGCCGCCACCTGGGCTTCGTGTTCCAGGCCTTCCACGTGCTGCCGCACCTGGACGTGGCGCAGAACGTGGCCCTGCCCCTGCTGCTGCTGGGCCAGCCCGACCAGGCGCGCGTGGCCGCCATGCTCGAGGCCGTGGGCTTGGCCGGCTTGGGCGCGCGTCTGCCTCAGCAACTGAGCGGCGGCCAGCTGCAGCGCGTCGCGATCGCACGCGCCCTGGTGCATCAGCCGAAATTGCTGCTGGCCGACGAGCCGACCGGCAACCTGGATCCGGCCACGGCCGCCCGCGTCATGGACTTGCTGACGGCGCAATGCCGCGCCCACCGCGCCTCGCTGGTGCTGGTGACGCACTCGCAAGCCGCTGCGGCGCGCGCGGACCGCGTGCTGCAGCTCACCGCCGCCGGCATCGCGCCCTGAGGGCGCTGCCGGCGCCCCGGCTTACTCGATCATCAGGCGCTGCGAGCCCTGGCCCTGCTTCTTGGGCAGGGTCAGCGTGAGCACGCCGTTGTCGTACTTGGCCTTGGACTGGCCCTGGTCGATCTCGGCCGGCAGCTGGAAGCTGCGCGAGACCGCGCCGTAATAGCGCTCGCTGCGCAGCGATTTCTCGTCGCCGCTCTGATCGCCCTGCTTGACCTCGGCGCGCAGGGTCACCACATTGCCTTCGATCGAAACCTGGATGTCCTCCTTGCGCACGCCGGGCACCTCGGCGGACACCGTGTACGCCTGGTCGGACTCGGAGACATCGACCTTGATCTGCGCGGGCGAAGGCAGGGGGTCGCCGTGCAGGGGCCGGATGTAGAAGCCCGGTGCGAAGTCCTTGAAGAATTCGTCGAACAGGCTGCTGCCACGAGGGATCAGTGAACTCATGCGTCTCTCCTTCAAACTGGCTGGTTGGCATGGCTTGGCGCCACGTACCTGAATATGCGTGCCGCCAGTGGCAATCTCAAGGCTTTCGCGCACAGGATTTGATGCCGGTCAACACCCGGCGGCGCAAGGCCCTCAGGCGCCGGGCCGCATCCTGCGCTCGCGCTGGCCTTCGGTGCCAATGGCGGCCACCAGCAGAGCCAGCTCCTCCGACAGGACGGCCAGCACGTCGTCCAGCGTGGCCAGGCCGATCAGCTCGCCCTGCCCGCCCACGACGGGGACGCGGCGCACACCCTGGCGGCGCATCACACGCATCAGGTCGATCAGCGAATCGTCCTCGCGCGCGGTCACCAGGTCGGTGCTCATCACCTCGCCCACGTTGAGCATGCCTGGATCGACCCCTGCGGCCACCACCGCGGTGACGATGTCGCGATCGGTGAGCAGGCCCACCACGATGCGCTGGCCCGCGAGCTCGTCGACCACGACCAGACTGCCCACGTGGTTTTCGCGCATGAGGCGGGCCGCCTCGTTCAGCGGCATGGCGCGCAAGGCGAAGCTCACGTCGCGGGTGCAGATCTCACCGGTGGTTAAACGCTCGCCCATGATGCTCTCCTCGCTGGCTGGCGGGACGCGACCATGCATCCCTTTGTTTTCAGAATAGACCCGGACGGGCGCCGCGTCCATGGTGGGGGCCCGTAGCGACTTGCCCGGCCGCAAGCGGGGCGTTCACAATGAATCCGCGCATCCCTGCGCAGAAATTCCTACAACGTCCGGAGGGTTTATGGATCTCAACGTTTTTTCGGCCTCGCTGCAGAACACGCTAGGCGCCCAACTGCCACAGATCGTCGGGGCGCTGGCCATCCTGATGCTGGGCTGGCTGCTGGCGGTGATCGCGCGTGCCGGAGTGCGGCGCCTGCTGGCCATGATCAAGCTCAACGTGCACCTCGCACAGAGCACCCACGCCGCCGTCGATGCCGAAACGCCGCTGGCCACCGGCGTGTTCTGGCTGATCCTGCTGGCCACGCTGGTGGCCACGCTCAACACGCTGGACCTGTCCAATCTGTCGGCGCCGTTCGCCGACCTGATGCAGGGCATCCTCGGCTACGTGCCCAACCTGCTGGCGGGCATGCTGCTGGCGCTGGTCGCGTGGGTGCTGGCCACGGTGCTGCGGGCCGCGGTGACGCGC
Source organism: Ramlibacter sp. 2FC (assembly GCF_005503345.1). Lineage (NCBI taxonomy): Bacteria > Pseudomonadati > Pseudomonadota > Betaproteobacteria > Burkholderiales > Comamonadaceae > Ramlibacter > Ramlibacter sp. 2FC. The sequence goes on along the minus strand of NZ_SCMM01000007.1, from coordinate 106,755 downwards.
GGGCTGGCCGCCACCTCGATCGACGAAAGGCTGTCGGCCGAGGCCGGCATGAAGCCGATGAGCGACTACGCCGGCAACGTGCTGTTCTGGCTGGTGATCCTGTTTTTCCTGCCGGCGGTGCTGTCGGCGTTCCAGCTGACCGGCGTGCTCGAGCCGGTGCGCGCCATGCTCGCCAAGCTGCTCGACATGGTGCCCAATCTGTTCGGCGCGACCCTGATCGTCGTCGTCGGCTGGCTGGTGGCGCGCGTGCTGCGCGGCCTGGTCAGCAACCTGGCGGCGGCCGCGGGCGCGGACACGCTGAACGAGCGGGTGGGGCTGGACAAGGCGGTCGGGCTGTCGCGCCTGCTGGGCACGCTGGTGTTCATCCTGGTGTTCGTGCCCTCGCTGATCGCCGCCCTCGAGGCCCTCAAGGTCGAAGCCATCTCGCGTCCTGCCTCGCAGATGCTGGCGCAAATCCTGGAGGCGGTGCCGCACATCGTCGCCGCCGCCGTCATCCTGCTGCTGACCTGGTATGTGGCGCGCTTCGCCTCGAGCCTGCTGGCCAGGCTGCTGGAAAGCGCGGGCTTCGACGGCCTGCCGGCGAAGATGGGCATCGCCCACGCCCTGTCCGGCGCGACCCGCCCGTCCCACCTGGTCGGCTTGCTGGTGATGTTCTTCGCGATGCTGTTCGCCACGGTGGAAGCCGCCGCGCAGCTGGGCTTTCATCAGGTCAGCGAGGTGGTCACCACCTTCGTGCGCTTCGGCGCCGACATCCTCCTGGGCAGCGCCATCCTGGTGATCGGCTACTGGCTGTCCAACCTGGCCTACCGCACCATCCGCCAGGCCAGTCCCGAAGGCAGCCTGGTCGCCAACCTGGCGCGCTTCGCCATCCTCGGCCTGGTCATCGCCATGGGCCTGCGCGCCATGGGCATTGCCAACGAGATCGTGCAGCTGGCGTTCGGGCTCACCCTGGGCGCCGTCGCGGTGGCGGTCGCCCTGTCGTTCGGCCTGGGCGGGCGCGAGGCCGCCGGCAAGCTGATGGAGCACTGGTTCGCCAAGCTGCGCAAGGATTGATCCTCGCCCGCGGAGGGCGCGCCGGCTCGGCACAATGAGTGCATGCGCGCCCTTCTTTCCACGTTCTCCTGGCAGGAGCTGCGCCACCACCCCTGGCGCAGCCTGGCGGCCGTGGCGGCCGTGATGCTGGGCGTGGCGCTGGCGTTCTCGGTGCAGCTGATCAACGCCTCGGCGCTCAGCGAGTTCTCCAGCGCCGTGCGCGCCGTCGGCGGCCAGCCCGACCTGGAGCTGCGGCCCGCGCAGGGCAGCTTCGACGAAACCCTGTTCGTGCATGTGGCCCAGCATCCCGACGTGGCGCTGGCCAGCCCGGTGCTGGAGCTGTCCACCTACGCGCTCGACGCGGCGGGGCAGCGCCAGCCGCTGCGCGTGGTCGGCCTCGACGCGCTGGCCGCGACCACGATCAGCCCGGCGCTGGTGCCGGTGCCCGCGCGGGCCGAGGACAGGCTGGCGCTGTTTGCGCCGGCGACGGTCTTCCTCAACCCGGCCGCGCGCCAGGCCCTGCAGGCCGGCGCCGCCGCCGACGCGCCGCTGCGCCTGCAAAGCGGCCTGCAATTGCACGAAGTGCGGGTCGCCGGCAGCGTGGCCGCGGGCGGGCCGCCGCTGGCCGTGATGGACATCGCGGCCGCGCAGGAACTGTTCGAGCGGCTGGGCCGGCTGTCGCGCATCGACCTGCGCCTGCGCCCCGGCGCCGACCGCGCGGCCCTGCTGCGTGCGCTGCAGCTGCCGGCCGGCATGCTGGCGGTCGAGCCCGGCGACGCCGCCGCGCGCGTGAGCAGCCTCTCGCGCGCCTATCGGGTCAACCTCACGGTGCTGGCCTTGGTGGCGCTGTTCACCGGCGCCTTCCTGGTGTTCTCGGTGCTCTCGCTCAGCGTGGCGCGGCGCCAGCAGCAGTTCGCGCTGCTGGGCGTGCTGGGCCTGTCGGCGCGCGGTCGGTTGCGCCTGGTGCTGTGGGAATCGCTGGCGCTGGGCGGGGTGGGCAGCCTGGCCGGCCTGGCCCTGGGCACGGCGCTCGCGGCCCTGGGGCTGCACCTGCTCGGCGGCGACCTGGGCGGCGGCTATTTCGCCGGCGTGGCGCCGGCCCTGCAGTGGAGCCCGGGCGCGGCGCTGGGCTACGGCGCCCTGGGCACGCTGGCCGCGCTGGCCGGCGGCTGGTGGCCCGCGCAGGCCGCGCAGCGCCTGGCACCGGCGCAGGCGCTCAAGGGCCTGGGCGACGCGGCGGCGGGCGGGCGCAGCCACGGCGTCGGCCTGGCCCTGATGGCCCTGGGCCTGCTGCTGGCCCTGGCCCCGCCGGTGGCGGGCGTGCCGCTGGCCGCCTATGCCTCGGTCGGCCTGCTGCTGCTGGGCGGCATCACGGCCCTGCCCTGGGGCGTGGCCCTGCTGTACGACAGGCTGGCCGGGCTCAGCGCCAACCGGCTGCTGCCGCTGCTGGCCGTGGAGCGCGCGCGCCGCATGCGCGAGAGCGCGGCCGTGGCGGTGAGCGGCGTGGTCGCCTCGCTGAGCCTGGCGGTGGCGCTCACGGTCATGGTGGCGAGCTTCCGCGACTCGGTCACGCACTGGCTGGACCAGGTGCTGCCGGCCGACCTCTACCTGCGCACGGCGAGCGCGGCCGCCGCCGGCGACACGGTGTTCTTCACGCCCGAGTTCGCCCAGGCGGTCGCACAGCTGCCGGGCGTGGCGCGCCTGGGCGCAGTGCGCGCCCGCTCCCTGCTGCTGGACCCGGCCCTGCCGCCCGTCACCCTGCTCGCACGCTGGATGGACGAGCCGGCGCACACCCTGCCCCTGGTCGGGGCGGCCCTGCCGGTGCCGCCGGGCCAGGTCGGCATCTACGTGAGCGAAGCCATGCTCGCGCTGCACGGCGCGCGGCCCGGCCAGGTGTTCGAGCCGCTGGCGGCGGCGCTGGGCCTGGCCGACTCGCCGACCCGCTTCTTCGTGGCCGGGGTGTGGCGCGACTACGTGCGGCAGTTCGGCGCCATCGCCATGGACCGGCGCGATTTCACGCGCCTGACCGGCGACAGCCGCGCGACCGACCTGGCGCTGTGGCTGGCGCCCGGGGCAGCGCCAGCCGAGGTGCAGCAGGCGGTGCGCGCCCTGGCCGAGCGCCTGCCCGGCGGCCAGGGCGCCCTGGTCGAGTTCGCGTCCGCGGCCCAGCTGCGCGCCACCTCGCTGCGCATTTTCGACCGCAGCTTCGCCGTCACCTACTGGCTGCAGGCGGTGGCCATAGGCATAGGCCTGTTCGGCGTGGCGGCCAGCTTCAGCGCCCAGGTGCTGGCCCGGCGCAAGGAGTTCGGCCTGCTGGCCCACCTGGGCCTGACGCGGCGCCAGATCCTCGCCGTGGTCGCCGGCGAGGGCGCGGCCTGGACCTTGGTCGGCGCGGCTGCGGGGCTGGCGCTGGGCCTGGCGGTGTCGGTGGTGCTGGTGCATGTGGTCAACCCGCAGAGCTTCCACTGGACCATGGACCTGCTGGTGCCCTGGGCCCGCCTGCTGCTGCTCTGCGCGGCCGTGGTGCTGGCCGGCACGGCGACCGCCTGGCTGGCGGGCCGCGCGGCCGCTGGCCGGGACGCGGTGCTGGCCGTGAAGGAGGACTGGTGATGCTGGCGCGCCGGCCGCTGCTGATCGCCGCCGGGCTCGCTCCCCTGGGCGCGCTGGCCCTGCCGCCGCGCAGGCTGCAATTCCCCCGCGACCATGGCGCCCACCCCGAGTTCCGCACCGAGTGGTGGTACCTCACGGGCCACGCCCGTGCCGCGGGCCGCGAGTTCGGCTTCCAGATCACCTTCTTCCGCTCGCGCGTGGACGCCACGCAGGCCATGCGTTCGCGCTTCGCCGCGCGCCAGCTGCTGTTCGCCCATGCGGCCATCACCGACGTGCAGGGCCGCCGCCTCTGGCACGACCAGCGCATCGCGCGCAGCCTGTCCCTGCCCGGCCTGGACCGCGTGATCGCGAGCGAGGCCGACACCGGGCTGCGCCTGAACGACTGGTCGCTGAGGCGCCAGGGCGGGGTCTACCTGGCGCGCGTGGAGGCCGGCGAGTTCGCCCTGCAGCTCGAGGCCGAGGCCACCCAGCCGCTGCTGCTGCAGGGCGAGCAGGGCCTGTCGCGCAAGGGGCCCGAGCCCGGGCAGGCCAGCTACTACTACAGCCGGCCCCAGCTCGCGGTGCGCGGCGAGCTGCGCCTGAAGGGCCAGCGCTTCAGCCTGACCGAGCCCGGCCGCGCCTGGCTGGACCACGAATGGAGCGAGGCCCTGATGCACCCCGAGGCCAGGGGCTGGGACTGGATAGGCATGAACCTGTTCGACGGCAGCGCCCTCACCTCCTTCCGGCTGCGCCGCGCCGACGGCAGCGCGCTGTGGGACGGCGGCTCGTTCCGCACGGCCGAGGGCCGGCTCCAGGTGTTCCGCCCTGGCGAGACGCGCTTCGTCCCGCAGCGGCGGTGGACCAGCCCCTTGAGCCGGGCCGCCTATCCGGTGGCCTGGCAGCTGCAGACGCCGGCCGGCGAGTACGGCGTGCGCGCGGTGCTCGACGACCAGGAGCTCGACAGCCGCGGCTCCACCGGCGCCATCTACTGGGAAGGCCTGTCGGAGCTGCTCGACGGCCAGAGCCGGCCCCTGGGGCGCGGCTACCTCGAGATGACGGGCTACGCGCAGCCGCTGAAGCTGTGAATGCCTGGTTCAGTGCGCACCGGCCGCGGCGTCGGCGCTGCCGGCCGCGCCCAGGCGCTGCGGCCGCGACAGCCAGACCAGCGGGATCAGCGCCAGGAAGATCAGCGCCGAGGCATGGAACACGTCGTTGGCGGCCAGCATGAAGGCCTGCTGGTCGACCAGGCGGTTGAGCTGCGCCAGGGCCTGCTCGGCGCTCAGGCCCGCGGCCCGCAACCCGGCCAGGGTGCTGCCCGCCACCGCATTGCCCTGGCTCAGCGCCTCGACCAATTGGGCATGGTGCAGGCTCGCGCGGTCCTCCCAGACCGTGGTGGCGACCGAGGTGCCGATCGCGCCGGCCATGATGCGCACGAAGTTGGACAGCCCCGAGGCCGCCGGGATGCGCTCGGGCGGGAGGCCCGACAAGGTGATGCTGACCATGGGGATGAAGAAGAAGGCCGTCGCCACGCCCTGCAGCAGGGTCGGCACCATGATGGTGGCCAGGTCGACCTGGGTGTTGAACAGCGAGCGCATCCACAGCACCAGGCCGAACACCAGGAAGGCGAAGCTGGCGTAGGCGCGCGGGTCCACGCGGCCCATGGTCTTGCCGACCACCGGCGCCAGCACGATGGCCAGCAGGCCCACCGGCGCCATGGCCATGCCGGCCTGGGTGGCCGTGTAGCCCATGTACTGCTGCAGCCACAGCGGCAGCAGCACCACGTTGCCGAAGAACAGGCCATAGCCCACCGCGGTCGCGAGCGCGCCGGCCCAGAAGTTGCGCCGCGCGAACAGCGAGAGGTCGACCACCGGGTGCTTGTCGGTCAGCTCCCAGACCAGGAAGAAGGCCAGGCCCATCAGGGCCACCAGCGCCAGAGCCACCACCACCGAGGAGTGGAACCAGTCGTGCTCCTTGCCCAGGTCCAGCATCAGCTGCATGGCGCCGACCCACAGCACCAGCAGGGCCAGGCCCCAGGCGTCGATCGGCAGCTGGCGGGTGGGGCTCTCGCGGTGGCGGTAGATCTGCCAGGACGCGAAGGCCGCCACCAGGCCTACCGGCACATTGATGTAGAAGATCCAGGGCCAGGCGATGTTGTCGGTGATCCAGCCGCCCAGCAGCGGCCCCATCACCGGCGCGACCAGGGTGGTCATGGACCACATGGCCATGGCCAGGCCGGCCAGCGCGCGCGGGTAGCTGGCCAGCAGCAGCGACTGCGACAGCGGAATCATGGGGCCGGCGACGAAGCCCTGCAGCGCGCGGAACGCTATCAGGGAGGCCATGTCGGGCGCCAGCCCACACAGCCAGGAGGCCAGCACGAACAGCAGCACGCTGGCCACGAACAGCCGCACCTGGCCAAAACGCTGCGACAGCCAGCCGGTCAGCGGCACGGCGATCGCGTTGGCCACCGCGAAGCTGGTGATGACCCAGGTGCCCTGGTTGGGGCTCACGCCCAGGTCGCCGGCGATGGCGGGCAGGGACACGTTGGCGATCGAGGTGTCCAGCACGTTCATGAAGGTCGCGGCCGACAGGGCCAGCGTGCCCCAGGTGCGGGCCGCGCCGGTCAGCGGTGGCGGGGGCAGCAAGCTCGTGGTCGAAGCCATGCGCGGGCCCCGGCTCAGCGCGCGGCGCTCGCGGCCTGCGACAAGCGCAGCACGGCCGATGCGGCCAGGGCCTCGGGCACCGGCAGCGCCGAGGGCGCCGCCGGCTCGGGCTGCTGGTTGCCGGCAGGGCGCGGCGCGGCGCCGCCCTGTCCGGCATGGGCCGCGATCACGCGGCGCACCCGGGCCTCGGCGCCGTCGTCCAGGGCCTCGAACACCGGGGTCTGGGCCACGGCGCTCGCGCGCGGCGCCTCGGCCAGGGTCTTGCCCCCCTGCTCGCGTATGTCGACCTCGACGTCCATGGACAGTCCCACGCGCAGCGGGTGCTCGGCGAGCTGTCCGGCGTCGAGCGCGATGCGCACCGGCACGCGCTGCACCACCTTGATCCAGTTGCCGGTGGCGTTCTGCGCCGGCAGCAGCGCGAAGGCCGCGCCGGTGCCCACGCCCAGGCCGGCGACCCGGCCGCTGTAGCCGACCTTCTTGCCGTACAGGTCGGCCGTGAGCCGCACCGGCTGGCCGAGGCGGATCTGGCGCAGCTGGGATTCCTTGAAGTTGGCGTCCACCCAGACCTGATTGAGCGGCACGATGGACATCAGTGGCGTGCCCGCCGCCACGCGCTGGCCCAGCTGCACGCTGCGCTTGGCCACATGGCCGTCCACCGGCGCCGGCAACGCGGCGCGCTGCGAGGCCAGCCAGGCCTCGCGCAGCCTGGCCGCCGCGGCCAGCACGCCGGGGTGCTGCTCCAGGCGCGTGCCCTCGGTCATGGCCTGGTTGCTGGCGAGCTGCTCCCGCGCCGCCGTGACGGCGGCCTGCGCGGCCGCCAGCGCGCTCCTGGCATTGGCCTGCTGGGTCTGGGCATGGCCGAGCTCTTCCTTGGACACCGCACCATTGCCGACCAGGGACTGGCGGCGGCTGAGGTCCTGGCTGGCGCGCTCGAGCTCGCTGCGCGCCTTGGCCGCGTCGGCCTCGCGCAAGGCGATCTGCGCCGCCAGCGTGCCGTTGTGCGTGTACAGCTGGCGCACCTGGCGCACGGTCTGGGCCAGGTTGGCTTCGGCCTGCTCGAGCGCCAGGCGCGCGTCGGCCGGGTCGAGCTTGACCAGCGGCTGGCCGGCTTTGACGAAGTCGGTCTCGTCGGCCAGGATGGCCATCACCGTGCCGCCGACCTGCGGCGTGATCTGGATCACGTTGCCTTGCACATAGGCGTTGTCGGTGTGCTCGTAGCGGCTGGCGACCAGCCACTGGTAGGCCGTCCAGCCCAGGCCGGCGACGACGACCAGGCCGGCCAGGGCGGTCAGGGCCTTCTTGCGCCTGGGGTTGCCGGGGGGCAAAGCGGCCGGGGCCGCGTCTTGGGTCGGGTTCATGGTCGGTTCTTCTCTGGATTCGTTGACTTAAAGACGGGCCTGCGCATCGGCGTCGGCCTGCCAGCCGCCGCGGGCCTGCGCATCGGCGTCGGCCTGCCAGCCGCCGCCGAGGGCCCGGATCAGGCCCACGCGCGTGTCGAGCGCGCGCGCCGCGAGATCCACCGCCTGGCGGCGCTGCTGCAGCACGCCGGTCTCTGCACTGAGCACCTGCAGGTAGTTGCCCAGGCCCGCGCGGTAGCGCTGCACGGCGATCTCGTAGGCGCTTTCGGCGGCCGCCTGCGCGGCGGCCTGCTCGGCCTGCTGGCGCGCGATGGACTGGGCCGAGGCCAGCTGGTCGGCCGTCTCGCGCACGGCCTCCAGCACGGCGGCGTTGTAGCTTTCCACGGCCGCGTCGTGGTCGGCCGCCTTGCCGCGCAGCTTGGCGCGCAGCCGGCCGGCCTCGAAGATCGGCAGGCGCAGCGCCGGGCCCACGCCCCACTGCTGGCTGCCCGCCTCGAGCAGGCGGCCCAGGCCTATGCTGGACAGGCCGGCGAAGGCCACCAGGTTGATGTTGGGATAGAACTGCGCCTTCGCGTTCGCGACCTCGTGGCCGGCCGCTTCCACGCGCCAGCGGGCCGCGGCCACGTCGGCGCGGCGCCCCAGCAGGTCGGCCGGGATCTGGCCCGCCGGCAAGCCGCCCTTGAGCGATGCCAGCGCCGCCGGCTGCAACTTCTGCGCCACGGCCGGCTCGCCGACCAGGGCCGCCAGCCCATGGCGCGTGAGCGCCACCTGCTCGCGCAGCGCCTCGAGCTGCTGGCGCGCTTCGGGCAGGCTGCCCTCGCTTTGCCTGAGCTCGAGTTGCGTGTCCAGCCCGGCCTCGACGCGCTCGCGCACCAGGCCCAGGGTCTGCTCGCGCTGGGCCAGGGTGCGCTCGGCCACGCCCAGCTGCGCCTGCAGGCGGGCCAGCTGGATGTACTGCCGCGCCACGTTGCTGGCCAGCAGCAGGCGCGCGGCCTGGACCTCGGCCTCGGCGGCGCGCGCCTGGCCCAGGGCCGCGTCCAGCGCGGCGCGGTACTTGCCGAAGAAGTCGAGCTCCCAGCCCAGGCTCAGCTGGGCCGTACCGCTGTCGCGGATGGCGCCGGCCAGCGGCGCGGGCACGGCCCCATGGGCCGTGTATTTCTGGCGCGTGAGGTCCAGCGAGGCGTTGAGCTGGGGCAGCAGGGCCGCGTCCGCGACCTCGGTGACGGCCCGGGCGCGCGCCAGGCGGGCCTGGGCCAGCCGCAGGCCGGGGTTGCCCTCGAGTGCCTGCGCCACCAGGGCGTCGAGCTGCGCGTCGCCGAACTCGCGCCACCAGTCAGCGGCCAGCGGCGATGCGCTGCGCTCGCCGGCCGCAAGGCCCAGGCTGGCGGGCTCGCGCAGCCTGGCCTGCGATTCGATGCCGGACAGGTCGGCGCAAGCGGCCAGCGAGAGCAGCAGCAAGGCCGCGGCCGGCCGCGCGAGTCGCGCCGCGGCCGTCTGGATACGGAAACTCATGGGTTCTTCTCTCCTTGGGCCGCCAATGCCTGGGCATTGGCCAGGATGCGGCGCAGGTAGCTCTTGAGGGTGTTCCATTCCTCGGCCGAGAAGCCGGCCAGGTGCGCGTTCTGCACGCGGCTGAGCACTTCGGGGATGCGGCTCGCGGCGCGGCGCCCTTCCTCGGTGAGTTCGATGTGCACCACGCGCCGGTCCTCCTCGGAGCGCACGCGGCGCAGCAGGCCCTTGGCCTCCATGCGGTCCAGCAGGCGCGTGGTGGCGCCGGCGTCGAGCTGGCAGCCGCGCGCCACCTCGGCCACGGTCGAGGCCTGGCCCAGGTAGAGCTTGAGCAGCGGCACCCACTGCGCGTGAGTCAGGCCGCAGGCCTCGAGTTCCTGCTCGACCTGCTGCTTGACCTCGGAGAGGATCATGCGCATGAGGTAGCCCATGCTCTCTTCGGGCGCATAGTCCTCGGGGCGGTAGAACTCGACGGCCTCGCCGCGACCGCCGGAGCCGTATGCCTTTTTCTCAGTCATGGTTCGATATTAATTGCTTAGGCAATTATTGTCAAGGCTACTTTTGTCAGGGCAATGACAGGCTTACACTGGCGCATGGCCATTCCCTCCTCCGCCACCGCGCGCGGCCAAGGCGCGCCGCGCTCGCTCGGCGGCCTGGCGCCCTTCCTGCGCCCCTACCGCGCACGCATTGTGCTGGCCGGGCTGTTCCTGCTGCTCGCGGCCGGCGCCACGCTGCTGTTTCCGCTGGCGCTGCGCGAGCTGATCGACGGCAGCCTGGCGGCGCGCGACCGCGGCACCCAGGTGCTGGCCCTGCGCGGGCAGTTCCTCGCGCTGTTCGCCGTGGCCTTTGCACTCGGCCTGTTCTCGGCGGCGCGCTACTATCTGGTCAGCTGGCTGGGCGAGCGCGTCACCGCCGACCTGCGCAACGCGGTCTACGCCCATGTGCTGGACCAGAGCCCCGAGTTCTTCGAGACCACGCAGACCGGCGAGGTGCTCTCGCGCCTGACCGCCGACACCACCCTGGTGCAGACCGTGGTGGGCTCCTCGCTGTCCATGGGCCTGCGCAACGCGGTGATGGGGGCCGGCGCCCTGCTCATGCTGGTCTGGACCAACCCCTACGTGATGACCCAGGTGCTGCTGATCCTGGTGGCCGTGGTGTTGCCCAGCATGTGGTTCGGCCGGCGCGTGCGGCGGCTCTCGCGCGCCAGCCAGGACCGGGTGGCCGACGCCAGCGCGATCGCCGCCGAGGTGCTGAACGCCATGCCCGTGGTGCAGAGCTACACGGCCCAGGCGCGCGAGTCGGCGCGCTTCGACGCCGCCACCGACGAGGCCTTCCGCACCGCCGTGCGCCGCACGCGCGCGCGCTCGGCGCTGGTCGCCTTCATCATCATCGCCAACGCCGCCCTGCTGCTGTGGGGCCTGTACCGCGGCACCGAGGCGGTGCTGGCCGGGCAGATCACGGCCGGCCACCTGGGCCAGACCGTGGTCTACGTGATCATCCTGGCCGGCGCGGTGGCGGTGCTGGGCGAGGTCTACGGCGACCTGCTGCGCGCCGCCGGCGCGACCGAGCGGCTGATGGAACTGCTGCAGGCGCGCTCGCCCATCGCCTCGCCCGCGCGTGCGACGCCGCTGCCGGCGCCGGCCGCGGGCTGCGCCGTCGCCTTCGAAGGCATCAGCTTCCACTACCCCTCGCGACCGGCCACGCCGGCGCTGCGCGACTTCACGCTGCGCGTCGCGCCGGGCGAGACCGTGGCCCTGGTCGGCGCCAGCGGCGCCGGCAAGAGCACGGTGTTCCAGTTGCTGCTGCGCTTTTACGACCCTCAGTCGGGCCAGGTGCTGCTGGACGGCCGGCCGTTGCCCGAGCTGGACCTGGACCGGCTGCGCGGGCGCGTGGCGACGGTACCGCAGGACCCCGTGATCTTCTCGGCCAGCGCGCGCGAGAACATACGCTACGGGCGGCCCGGCGCCAGCGACACCGAGGTCGAGGCCGCCGCGCGCGCCGCCTTCGCCGACGACTTTCTGCGTGCCCTGCCGCAGGGCTACGACAGCTTCCTGGGCGAGCGCGGCGTGCGTCTGTCGGGCGGCCAGCGCCAGCGCATCGCGATCGCGCGCGCCATCCTCAAGAACGCGCCGCTGCTGCTGCTGGACGAGGCCACCAGCGCGCTGGACGCCGAGAGCGAGCGCATGGTACAGGCGGCGCTGGAGTCCGCCATGCACAGCCAGGCCGGCCGGCGCACCACCCTGGTCATCGCCCACCGCCTGGCCACGGTGCAAAAGGCGGACCGCATCGTGGTGCTGGAGCATGGCCGCATGGTCGAGCAAGGGCGGCATGAGGCCCTGGTCGCGGCCGGCGGCGTCTACGCCAGGCTGGCGGCGCTGCAGTTCAGCGCCTGAGCAGCCGCCGCAGCGCAGCGGCAGCGGCAGCGGATTTGTAAATCCCACAAGTGCGTCCTAGACTTGCTGCCACCGTCGACGGCCCTGAAGGCCGGTGCGCAGGTGGAAGCAACACATCCAACGCATCGGAGGACACCATGGCGTATCAGCTCGAAGGGCGCTTGCTCGAGGTCTGCACCTGCAAGGCCATCTGCCCCTGCTGGGTCGGCGAAGACCCGGACCTGGGCCATTGCAAGGGCCTGATGGCCTGGCATTTCGACAAGGGCACGGTCAACGGCGTGGACGTATCGGGGCGCACGCTGGCGGCCATGGCCTACATCCCGGGCAACGTGCTGCAGGGCAACTGGAGTGCGGCGATCTACGTGGACGAAAAGTCCTCGCCGCAGCAGGAGCAGGCCATGCTGGACGTCTTCACCGGCAAGCTGGGCGGGCCGGTGGCCGACATGGCCAAGCTGATCGGCACCGTGGTCTCGGTCGAGCGCGTGCCGATCGACTTCGACGTGCAGGGCGGCAAGGGCACGCTCAAGGTCGGCGAGGTCAGCTTTGCCGAGATGGAGTCGTTCAGCGGCGCCACCGGTGCCACCACCACGTTGAATGACACCGTCTTTTCCACGGTACCGGGCGCACCGGCCTTCGTGGGCAAGGCCACGCGCTACCGCGCCAAGAACGACAAGCTCAACATCGACGTCGACATCAAGGGCTACAACTCGATTCAGAGCGTGTTCAAGTTCGTCGCCTGACCGGGCACCCGCCGGAGACTGCCCATGCCTGCCGGCTCGCCGGAGCGTAGCGCCCCCGCCGCGGGCGGGGCGCAGGTGCGCGACCGGCTGTTCATCTGGCTGCTCGGCGGCTTGGTGGCGCTGGCCTGGAGCGCGCTGTGGCTGTGGAGCACCAGCCCCTGGGAGCGCTACCTCGCACATGACCGCTGGAGCGAGCTGGGCGTGCTGGCCCAGTGGTGCCGCAGCCTGCCGCAGGGCGATTGGCTGTTGCCGGCGGCGCTGCACGCGGCGGCCTGGCTGCTGATGGTGGCGGCCATGATGCTGCCCACCATCTACCCGCTGCTGCGCATGTTCGGCCGCATGACGGCGGATCGGGCCGATGCCTCGGCCTTGCTGGCGCGCGTGGTGCTGGGCTACCTGCTGGCCTGGTTCGGCTTCGGCCTGGCGGCGCATGGCGTGGACAGCCTGCTGCACCGGCTGGCCGAGGCCAGCAACTGGATGTTCAGGCATGGCTGGACCATCGGTCCGCTGGTGCTGGGCGCGGCGGGCCTGTTCCAGTTCAGCGCGCTCAAGTACCGCTGCCTGGACCGCTGCCGCTCGCCCTTCGGCTTCATCACCCAGCACTGGCGCGGCCGGGCGCCGGGGCGCGAGGCCCTGCGCCTGGGCGCCATGCACGGCCTGTTCTGCGTGGGCTGCTGCTGGGCGCTGATGCTGCTGATGTTCGTGGTCGGCTCCGGCAATCCGGGCTGGATGCTGGCCATAGGCGCGGCCATGGCGGCCGAGAAGAACCTGCCCTGGGGCCGGCGCCTGAGCGCGCCGCTGGGCGCGCTGCTGCTGGTGGGCGCGCTGGCCGAGGCGGCGCGCCATCTGAGCGGCACCGGCCCGTGAGGCGGTTCCCACCGACCGTGCCGCCGGCGCCTCATTGCCGGGCGATGCCCACAGCCTTGGCCAGCTTGCGGTAGCCGGCGGTTTCGCTGGCGTAGAAACTTGCAGCCTCGGCCAGCGACATGGGCGCGGCAGCGATCTGGCTTTGTGCGGCCAGCGAGGCCCGCACCTGGGGATCACCGAGTGCGGCGTGCAGGGCTTGCTGCAGCGTGCGCATCACGGGCTCGGGCGTGCCGCGCTTGACCAGGTAGCCGCTCCAGATGCCGAAGTGAAAGCCCTTGAGCAGCCGACCTTCGTTGACCGTGGGCAGGTGCTTGAGCGTTTCGGCGCGGCTCGCACCGATCTGGCCCAGCACCTTGACCCGATCTTGTGCGGCCAGGCCGTCGATCGCGGCAAAGTGCGGCAGGATGGCGAAGTCCAGGTTGCCGCCGGCCATGTCCTGCAGCAGGGGCGCCACCCCCTTGTAGGGCACATGCGTGAAGCCGGCGCCCACCACCTGGCCCAGGTGTTCGCTCAGCACATGGTAAAGCGAGCCTATGCCCACGCTGCCATAGGCCAACGGCCGCTGCTTCTGCGCCCAGCGCGCCAGGGAGATGAGCTCGTCCATGCCGCCGGCTGGCAGCCCCTTGCGTGCCACGACCACCATGGGCGCGTGGCTGATCAACTGCAGCAACTGGAAGTCCTCGGTGTCGAACTTGACCGCCGCATTTGCCAGCGGCGACAGGATCAGCTCGTTCGGCGAACCCTGGTACAGGAACCGGCCACTGGCCGGAGCCGCCAGCACCTTTTGCGCCCCCAGCGCGCCGCTGACGCCGCCCAGGTTGTCCACCAGCACCGGCGTGCCCAGGGTCTTGCCCAGCGGGGTGTTGAAGATGCGCGCGATGACGTCCGAGGGGCCGCCCGCCGGATAGGGCACCATGAGCGAGATCGGCCCCGAGGGAAAGGATGGCGCGCTGGCCAGGGCGGTGCGCAGGGCTCCGCCCGCGCCCAAGGCGCAGGCGCCTAGGGCCTGGATCAGCTGGCGGCGCGGGAGGGAAGTCGGCAGGTGGTGCATGGCAGGAACTCCTGAAGGTGGTTGAGACAACACCTGCAGGGCATGCCAGAAACATGCCAATCAGTACATTTATGCATTATTTTTATATAAATGATGCATTACGATTATGTATTACGCAAGCTCAGTCGCGCAGGTGCTGAGCCACGAACTGGCGGAACAAAGTCATCACCGGCGCCTCGGTGCGGCCGGCCAGCGTGACATAGCCGAAGCGGGCGCTGGCCTTGAACGCCGGCAGCACCTTGAGCTCGGCCAGCTCGCCCGCCGCGATGCCCTGGCGCGCCGCCGCGGCCACGCCCAGGAACACCGCGTCGGTGGCGCGCACGGTGTCGATCAGGCTGCCCACGTCCTCGCACTGCAGGGTGGTCAGCTGCTGGGGGTTGGCGCGTGGCCCGAAGTGGTCGACCAGTTGCCGCGTCACCTCGTCGGACAGCGGCGTCGAGGCGATCGGAAAGCTCAGCAGGTCCTCGAAGTCGACGCGCGGCCGGCGCAGCAACGGGTGGCCGCTGCGGCAGATGAAGCCGGCGCGCAGTTCCACCACGTCCTCGATCGCGAGGTCCGGCGCGGGCACGATGCGGCGCAGGTCGATCACCAGCGCGTCGAGCTCGCGCGCGCGCAGTTGCAGCAGCTGCAGCTCGGTGGCGCCGCGCGTGATGCTGACCTTGACCGCCGGATGGTGCTGGCCCATGAACTGCAGGAAGGGTGTCATCAGCAGCCCGCCCGGCCCCGAGCCCAGGCCCACGCGTATGCTGCCCACCCCGCCATGCTGCAGCAGCTCCACGCTGCGCCGCAGCTCGGCCGCGTCCAGCACGATGCGCCGCGCACGCGCCACCACGGTCTGGCCCAGCGGCGTGAGCTCGTTGCGCTTGCCTATGCGGTCCAGCAGCCGGCCGCCCAGCTCCTCCTCCAGCGTCTGGATGCTGCGGCTGAGCGCGGGCTGGGTCAGGTGCATCTGCTCGGCCGCGCGGCTGAACGAGCCGGTCTCGGCCAGCGCCAGCAAATGCTCCAGGTGCTTGAGGTTCATCGCCGTCCCCACCCTGGCGTCAGTCCACCAGCAACTGCAGCGCCAGTTGGTTCAGGCGGCTGCCTGGCGTCACCAGGGACTGCATCACGCTGAAGTGGTCGAGGCCCGGCAAGGTCTCGCAGACGGGCACGGCGCGCGCGCCCCAGGCCTCGCGGATCAGCGCGCATTGGCGCAGGAACTCGGCGCTTTCGTCGCCACCGGCCACGCTGTAGAGCCGGCCCTGGCGCGGCGCCGGCAGCTTGGCCGGGCTGGCCTTGGCCACCTGGGCCGGCGTGAGATGCAGCGAGGCCTGCAGGAAGGGCGTGCGCCGGATCGGCGCCAGATCGTGCAGGCCCGAGATCGACAGCGCCCGGCGCACCAGGGCCGCGGGCAGGTCCGGCGCCCAGGACTTCCAGACACAGGCCAGCAGCATGGCCGCCAGATGCCCGCCGGCCGAGTGGCCGACCACGCAGATGCGGTGCGGGTCGCCGCCGTGCTCGGCAACATGGCGCCAGGTCCAGGCCAGGGCCTTGACCATCTGCAGCGTGATCTGCGGCACGGTGACGGCCGGGCACAGCGCGTAGTTGGGAATCACCACGCAAGCGCCCTGCTGGGTGAACTCGGGCGCGACGAAGGAGTGGTCGGCCTTGTCCAGGCTGCGCCAGTAGCCGCCATGGATGAAGACCAGCACCGGCGCGTCGGCGCGCGCCGCTGGAAACAGGTCCAGCGTTTCGTTCGGCCCCTCGCCATAGGCCAGGTCGAGGCGGCAGGGCAGCGTGCGGCGCGCCGCTTCGGATTCGCGCGCCCAGCGCGCCAGATGCTCGGCGTGGTCGGGCACCAGGGCGCGGTTGTTGTACATGCGGTCGTGCCAGGCGGCGTCTTGCAGGGGCATGGTTTGTCGTCCTCCGTGGTGGCTGGTGAGCCCGCATCTTGTCACAAGGCGTTTCGGGTCCATCCGGCCTTCAGCAAACGTTCAGCCTGGGCGAATGCGCTGGCTATGATTTGCAGCAGAAGCGGGTGCCGGTCCTGGCAGCCCTGCCCTTGTGAACCCCTACCAGGCCGAGCCCGCCCCAGGCGCGCGCCGGCAGCCCCTTCAGGAGAGAGAAATGAACATTGCAGTACTGGGCATAGGCTTCATGGGCCAGCCCATGGCACGCCGGCTGTGCGAGGCCGGCCATGCCGTGCACGCCTGGAACCGCACGCGCGAGAAGGCCGAGCGCCTGGCCCGCTACGGCGCCCAGGTGCATGACACGGCGCGCGAGGCCGCCGCGGCGGCCGAGCTCGTGATCTGCATGCTGGAGAACGGCGCCATCGTCGGCGGGGTGCTGTTCGACCCCGAGACCGGCGCCGCCGCCGCCATGCGCCCCGGCACCCTGGTGGTCGACATGTCCTCGATCAAGCCGCGCGAGGCGCGCGACCATGCGGCCCGGCTCAGCGAGCGCGGCATCGCGCACCTGGACGCGCCGGTGTCGGGCGGCACCGTGGGCGCCGAGGCCGGTACCCTGGCCATCATGGCGGGCGGCAAGGCGGCGGACTTCGAGCGCGCCCGCCCGGCCTTCGAGGCCCTGGGACGCCCCACCCATGTGGGACCGCACGGCGCGGGCCAGCTCGCCAAGCTGGCCAACCAGATGATCGTCGGCATCACGATAGGCGCCGTGGCCGAGGCCCTGCTGATGTGCGAGAAGGGCGGCGCCGACATGGCCAAGGTGCGCGAGGCCATCGCGGGCGGCTTTGCCGACAGCCGCGTGCTGCAGGTGCACGGCCAGCGCATGGTGGACCGCGACTTCGCGCCGCGCGCGCGCATGTCGGTTCAGCTCAAGGACATGCGCAACGCGCTCGACACGGCCGAGGAGATCGGCTTCGAGGCCCCGATCACCGCGCTGTTCGAGAAGCTCTACGCCGAAGGCATAGAGCATGGCCTGACCGACCTGGACCACGCCGGCCTGTTCGTCGAGCTCGCCAGCCGCAACGGCATGCGCTAGGGGTTTTTCAGGCTGCTACAATGCGGCTTCTTGTGGGGGGGTAGCTCAGCTGGGAGAGCGCCGCGTTCGCAATGCGGAGGTCGGGAGTTCGATCCTCCTCCTCTCCACCACAAACATCGAAGGCCGACTGCTCGCAGTCGGCCTTTTTGCTTGGCGACCTCGCCGCTTGCGCTCACTACTTCGACACTGTGACGCTCGAAATTTCGTTGCTGCTCGGTTCATAAGCAAGAGCGCCAGTGAGATTGCTCACGGTGAAGGTCACACTTCCGCGCCTGGGTACGGTGCCGCTGCTCACGCTGCACTGGCCTTTGGAATTGGTCGTACACGACGAATTGCCGCTGTAGTTGCCGCTCCACACACCACTGACCCCGGCGTTCGGGACAGCGCTATGGCTCGTGTCGTGCACCGAGATCGTGACGGTTGCGGTCCAGCCAGTCTTGCCGACAGTTCGGACTGTGGTGGTCAGGCTTCCCACGTGCATCGTTGAAGGATTGCCTGCAACACCCGCGACCGGCCCCGTCGACAGCTCGACAAAGAAGCTGCCGCCCTTGCCCAGGTTCACGCTGTCCTCGGAGGGGTTGACGTAGATGGTGTAGGTGCCCGCCGCGGTGGGCATGGCGTGCAGGGTTTCCTGGCGGCCGATGCCGCCGCATTCGGTGTCGGCTGCGCAGAGGCTGTCGGCCAGGGTCACGCCCCTGGGGTCCACCAGCCTGGCGTCGAGGTCGGGGTCCCACTGGGCAGCCAGGCATGAGCCCAGGAAGGGCAGGATGCACACTGCTTTGCCGTCTATCGTGATCGTGGCGCCGATCGGGACCTGGAGCTCCAACTCGCCCAGCGTGAACGGATAGGACCAGAGGCCGTGGTTCGGCACGTTGCCGGACAGGCGCCGGTAGCTCGGAAAGGCCGTCGACGCCGCGGCAGCGCCCTTGGCGCTGGCCACGAAGGCGTGGACATCGACCAGCCCGGCGCCCCAGTCGTTGTCCTTGCCCGCTGGGCCGCGGTCCTGTGCCGTGGACTCGAGGGCCAGCCGCACGGCATCAGGCGACAGCCCGGGGCTCGCCTGCAAGGCCAGGGCAACGGCGCCGGCCACGAAGGGCGTGGCCATCGAGGTGCCGCTGTAGGTGATGTAACCGTTGACCGTGCCGACCCGCGCCGCCGTGATGCTCAGGCCCGGGGCGCAGACATCGGGCTTGATGCGGTTGTCCACCGTCGGCCCGCGGCTGGAGAACGGCGTCAGGTACACCCCGTCCGAGTGGTTGGGCGCACCCGCCGGGGCCGACCACTCGGCACAGGCGCCGACCGTGATGGCCTTGGCCGCCGCACCAGGCGAGCCCACCGTGCCCTGATCGTCGCCCGAGTTGCCTGCCGCCACCACGACCACCTTGCCCTTGTCCACGGCCGCATTGGCGGCCTGGCTCAGCGCGTCCTTGCCGTCCGAGGGCGTGCCGGTGCCCAGGCTCATCGAGATGATGCGCACGGCAGGCTGGTTCGCACACCACTCGATGCCGGCGATCACGTCGCTCTCGGGGCCCGAACCCGACTGGTCCAGCACCTTGGCGGCGTAGATCGTTGCGTCGGGTGCCACGCCCCGGTAAGTCGCAGCACCGTTCCCGCCCGTGCCGTCGCCGAACGCGATCGACGCGACATGGGTGCCATGGCCATGGTCGTCGTATGCCGCCGCCAGCCCCTTGACCGCGTCGAAGAACGGGTCCGCCACATGGCCCATCTGCTCGTGGTTCGGGTCGACACCGGTATCGACGATGCAGCCCGCCACGCCGGCGCCGCTCACCCCGTAGCTGCTGCGTGCCGCATCCGTGCCGAAGTCGGCGCGGGCAGCGTCGAGCTGGGTCGAGACGCGGAAATCCTCCTCGATGCGCAACACCCCGGCCTGCAGGGCCAGCGCCCGGATCTGGGCCCCGGTCATGGTCGCGGCAAAGCCGGGGATGAGGCTGAACTCGCGGTGCAGCGTGAAGAAGCCCACGGCCCGGCGCGCGGCGTCGGCCTTGCCCGGCCCTCTGTCCTTGTAGGTGACGACGACGCGGAACTGCTCGCCCGGGCGGGCGGCCGCGATGGCGGCCTGCAGGCCGTCCGACACCCGGTCGCCGTCCCGATCCATCAGGTAGGCGGGCCGGGCCGCCTGGCTGCCGGGCGCGGGGCGGGACGATTCGGGCAGCGGCGCTGCCGCCGTGGCGCAGGCGATGAGCGCCAGACCCATGATCGCGGCAAGATTGCGCATTTGGAAACCCCCTCTTCTGTCCGGGCTGAACTGTTTGACGTTAGTCCCGAGTACCGCCGAATTCAAGAACAGGACCACTTCGCCCCCTGTCCGCGCGACGACAGGCCATCGACCGCGGGGCATGAAGCACTGGCTGGAGTTCGCGCTGGCGCGCGAGGAGGCGCTGGGCATCTGCGCGGCCACGCGCGCGGAGCTGCCGGGCCGCCTGCTCTGGGAGGACTAGAGCGCCTGCCTGCCCGGCGCGACGCGCTGCTGGCCGAGATAGCGCGCGGGTGCTGCGTCAGCAGTCGCGGCCGCCTCAACCCACGCAGCGTCATGCGCAAGATGAGCAACTTCAATGTTCGCCATCGTGGCGCTTTACTCGATCAGGGACATCAGCCGGTGCCCGTGCTTCGTACCTGAACAGTATTTCAGTATTTGGCCCAGGCCTCAGCGCCGGTCCACCATGGCATGGGCGATGGTGCCCAGGTCCACGTACTCGAGTTCGCTGCCCGCCGGCACGCCGCGCGCCAGCCGCGTGACCCTGAGGCCGCGCGCCTTCAGCGCCTCGCCGATCACATGCGCCGTGGCCTCGCCCTCGGCCGTGAAGTTGGTGGCCAGGATCACCTCCTCGACCACGCCGTCGGTGGCGCGCTCGAACAGCCGCTGCAGGCCGATCTCGCGCGGGCCTATGCCGTCCAGCGGGCTGAGCTTGCCCATCAGCACGAAATACAGGCCGCGGAAGGCCGCCGTGCGCTCCACGGCCGACTGGTCGGCCGGCGTTTCCACCACGCAGAGCTTGCTGCGGTCACGCCGCGGATCGCGGCAGGTGTCGCAGACTTCGGCCTCGGTGAAGGTGTGGCACAGGGTGCAGTGGCGGACGCCGTCCACCGCTGCCTGCAGCGCGCGCGACAGCGCGAGCGCCCCCTCGCGGTCGTGCTGCAGCAGGTGAAAGGCCATGCGCGAGGCCGACTTCACGCCGACGCCGGGCAGGCGCCGCAGCGCCTGCACCAGCGCGTCGAGCGAGTGGGTGTCGGACACGAATCAGAAAGATCAGAAAGGGAATTTCATCCCGCCGGGCAGGCCTGGCATGCCGGCCGTGAGCTTGCCCATCTTCTCCTGCGAGGTTTCCTCGGCCTTGCGCACGGCGGCGTTGAAGGCCGCGGCCACCAGGTCCTCCAGCATGTCCTTGTCGTCGGCCAGCAGGCTGGGGTCGATGGTGACGCGCTTGACGTCGTGCTTGCAGGTCATCAGCACCTTGACCAGACCGGCGCCGGACTCGCCCTCGACCTCGATCAGGGCCAGCTCTTCCTGGGCTTTCTTGAGGTTGTCCTGCATGGCCTGGGCCTGCTTCATCAGGCCGGCGAGTTGTCCTTTGTTGAACATGGTGTTTCCTTTGGAATCTTGAACGGGAGGTGAGAACTTGTTCTTAGAGCGGCTTGATGCTGCCAGGCACGATTTTCGCGCCAAAGTCGCGCAGCATGGCCTGCACGAAGGGGTCGCCGTGGATCAGCGCCTCGGCCTGCCGCTGGCGTTCGGCGGCGGCGGCCGCGTTGCGGCGCGCCGGGCTGTCGTGCACCGGCCCGATCTCGACCGCCAGCCGCACGGCGTGGCCCGCGCCCGTGAGCGCCCCCTGCAGCCGCTCGCGCGCCGTGGCCTGGTTCAGCGACTCGCGCTCGACGCGCAGCAGCCAATGGTCCGCGTCGCGCGCCACCAGCTGCGATTGCAGCGCGAGTTCGCGCACCAGCGCCGCGATGGCCTCCTGCGCGATCAGCTGCTGCACCAACTCATGCCAGAAGTCGCCTTCATCGGTGGGCACCAGGCTGCCACCGGCGGGCGTCCCACCGACGGTCTCGCGGCGCGCCTCGGTGCGGGCGCTGGGCTCGCCCTGGTCGCGCACCGGCATGGCCACCCAGCCGGCAGCGGGAACCAGTGCCCGGGGATGCTGTGGCGGCCGATCCTCGGCCGCCACCGGGGCTTGCTCCACGGCCTGCACTGACGCAGCCGCAGGCAGCAGCACTGCCGGCGCCTGCTCCAGGTCGCGCACCGGCACGGCAGCTTGCGAGGCAGCGGGCGCCGGCTCGGGCGCGACGGGCGCAGCCTCGGGGACAGCCGCCGGTGCCTCAGGCGCCGGTTTCAGAGTTTTTTTTTCCGCCACGCTGCCCGGAAAGACGCCGGGCTTGAAGGCCAGCAGGCGCAGCAGCACCATGGTCAGCGCCGCGTATTCGTCGGGCGCCAGGCCCAGCTCGCCACGGCCGTGCAGGCACAGGCTGTAGAGCAGCTGGGTCTCGTCGGCCGGCATGAGCGCGGCCAGGCGCGCGGTCTCCACCGCTTCGGGGTCCTGCTCGCCCACCGCCATGCCGGGCACGGCCTGGCACACCGCCATGCGCTGCAGCACCATGGCCATGTCCTCCAGCGTCGCGGCAGCACTCAGGCCGTTCAGGCGCAGCGTCTCGGAGGTCTCGACCACGGACTTGCCATCGCCGCGCGCCAGCGCATCGATCAGACGAAGCACATGGCCGCGGTCGGCGCTGCCCAGCATCTGGCGCACGGCGGCCTCCTGCAGCTGCCCGCCGCCGAAGGCGATCGCCTGGTCGGTCAGCGACAGGGCATCGCGCATGGAGCCGCGCGCCGCGCGCGCCAGCAGGCGCAGCGCCCCCGCCTCGGCCGGCACGCTCTCGGTGGCCAGCACGCGCGTCAGGTGCTCCAGCACGGTTTCGGGCGCCATCGGCCGCAGGTTGAACTGCAGGCAGCGTGAGAGCACGGTCACCGGCACTTTCTGCGGGTCGGTGGTCGCGAGCACGAACTTGAGGTACTCGGGCGGCTCCTCCAGCGTCTTGAGCATGGCGTTGAACGCCGTGTTCGTGAGCATATGCACTTCGTCGATCATGAAGACCTTGAAGCGCCCCTGCACCGGCTTGTAGACCGCCTGCTCGAGCAGGCCCTGGACCTCGTCCACGCCGCGGTTGGAGGCGGCGTCGAGCTCGGTGTAGTCGACGAAGCGGCCGGCGTCGATGTCGCCGCAAGCCTGGCAGACCCCGCAGGGCGTGGCCGTGATGCCGCCCTGCCCGTCGGGCCCCTGGCAGTTCAGCGACTTGGCCAGGATGCGCGACACCGTGGTCTTGCCGACGCCGCGCGTGCCGGTGAACAGGTAGGCATGGTGCAGCCGCTGCTGCGTCAAGGCGTTCGTGAGCGCCTGCACCACATGCTCCTGCCCCACCATCTCGGTGAAATTCCGGGGGCGGTACTTGCGGGCGAGCACGAGGTAGGACATCCGGCCGATTCTAAGGGGCTGCGCCGACGGGATTGCGCATCGCCTACAATGGCGGCTGACGGGCCTTCCCGCATGGTGAAGCGGCCAACCGGGTCAGGTGGGGAACCAAGCAGCCCTAACTGTGGAGTCAGTGCCGGGGTCAAGGCTCGTCAACCTCATTCCTAGGACATGGCCCGCTCAAGAGAGACGGCGCCATGGGCCATTTCCACAAGCCCTCATCCTCGGGCAGCGATCCCCGGACGAAAGACTTGGCCCCGGCCAAGGTTACGCGTTCGCCAAATCCGGCAGCCCTTCCAACGCCTTGATCGCCCGCAAATTATTGCGGCACGGCCATTGACGTTCGCACAGGCATCGTCTATCAATCGAGCTTGCTGCTCTGTACAGGCGCGCGCCATCAGACACAGCCGAAGCCATCACCGAAGTTTCATCCGCGATCAAGTTTTTGCGCGCCGAAAACGTAAAATTTACAAATTTGGTAATTTCAATAGAGGAAACCCTATGAAGCGCACCGTCAACAACCTCGACCGTCTTTACCAAAAGATGCTGGCCCGCTATGGCTCGGACGACGCCACGGTGATACAGCTCAGACAGGAACTCGACCTCTGCCAGCGCCAGTTGGCGTCCGACGAAGGACTGGACCTGCCGCAGATGCCGATCGCGTCGCCGCAACCGGCTCTTCACCAAGGCGCCGGCATGACCTACGCGTGAGCCAGCCGCGCCGAGTTAACCACTGCACAAAAGATCAGCAGTCTAAAGAACTTCCATTAAAAACAATAACTTAACGCCTGCATTCACGGATGGGACACGGATTGTCCACAGCATTGTCCCCGCCGTCCTTGGACAACTTCAAGGCAGCTGCCCGGCCCACCAGGCCTCAGCCATAGCGTTCCAGCAGCCGATAGCGTCCTGGCAGGTCGGGCATGGACGCCACCAGCGCATAGCCCTGCACCGGCCAGTCGATGCGCTGCGACCCGGCCGGGAGCAGGGCCCGGCCGGCGCGGCGCGCCAGCGTGACATGGGGCCTGAGGGCACGCTGCTCGGTCGGCAGTCCGAGCCTCTGCAGTGCCTGACCCAGCGCCTGATGCAGCTCCAGCAGCCCGGCAGGCAGCTGCTCGGCCTGCAGCACCGCGATGCCGCGTGGCCACAGCGCAGGGCGGTCCAGGCCCAGGCTGAACGGCTGCAAGGCCACGGCCAGGCCGGCCCGCAGCTGCGGCAGTCGCGCCACCGGGACTGAGCCGAGGAAATGCAGGGTCAGGTGCAGGCTATGGGGTCGCACCAGCGCCGCGCCCGCAGGCCAGACCCAGGCCTCGCGGCTGCGCACCAGGGCCTGGCGCACCTGCGTGTCGGGCCACAGCGCCAGAAACAATCGTACCGAAGCCGAAGTGTGGGGAACAGCCTCGCTCATGGCCCCATCTTCGCACGCAGACACCGGTTTCCCGCGGGCACCAGAGCCCGCTAAACTGGGGACCAATCGCTTCAGCCCTCCCCCCATCGAAGGAGTCCAGTCATGGATACCAGCAAGCACGATCTGAGCGGCCTGTTTCGCCAGTTGGGCCTGGCCGGCGAGCCTCGCGCCATCGACGAGTTCCTCGCCAGCCACCGCCTGGAAGGGGGTACCGCACTGGCCGAGGCGCCGTTCTGGAACGCCGCCCAGGCGGCCTTTCTGGGCGAGGCCATCGCCGACGATTCCGACTGGGCCGAGGCCGCCGACGAGCTCGCCATGTTGCTGAGTCAGCAGCGCTGATCGGGCAGCGGCGACAGCACCTCAGTCCAGCACCAGCAGCATCGGCTGGTGGTCCGAGGCGTCGCTGGCGGTGTCCACCCGCAGCTCGCGCACGCGATCGGCCAGGTCGCAGCTGACGAGGACGAAGTCGAAGGTGAACGGCGCGCCCGGCCACTGCCGCTTGTCGTAGAGCCCCACGGTCGGCGCATGCGCCTGCCCGGGATGAACCAGCTCCCAGGCGTCGCGGTAGGCGGGCGTGGCGTCGTCGAACGGCGCCAGCAGCCGCGTCCGGTCTTGCGATTCCGGCAGGCAGTTGAAGTCGCCGGCCAGCACCGAGGCGGCCGCGCGCGGCACGAAGGCAAAGGCCCCTTCGCGGAGCTCACCGGGCCGCTGGCAGCCCGCCTGCGCCACGGCCTCGCGGTGCAGTTCGCGCAGGCGCTCGACCTGGGCCGCACGCTGGTTCGGCGAGTAGTACTCCAGATGGGTCGTGGTCACGCGCACCGCCCCACCCGGCGTGTCCAGCGTAGCCTCCAGCGCGATGCGCTGCATGCTGGGCACGCCCGCATCGGCCGGCCAGGGCAGCAGGTGGCGAAACACCTGCAGCACCGGGTAGCGCGAGAGGATCATGTTGCCGAAGGCGCGCCGGCCGCCGCCGGGATGTGGCGTGTCGGTCGCCACGCCGTCGAACGCGGTGTAGCCGGGCAGCCGGTCGGCCAGGCCACGGAACTGGTTGCTGCCGTCGCAGCCCGGCAACTCGGGGTAGGCAGAAGACACCTCCTGCAGGCACAGCACGTCGGCATCGGCCAGCCGCAGGGCATGGTCCACAATGCGGTCCAGGTCCACCCGGCCGTCGGCCCCGCGCCCCCATTGGATGTTCCAGGTCAGCAGCTTCATCGGGCATCCCTCGCTTGTCGCACCCTGAGCCAAGCATAGGCCAGGACCGCCGCGACGTCATCCCGCGCGCTGGCGCAGGCCGCGTCAGCGCAGGCGCTGCAGCACGCCCCGGCCCGCCCGCACGCCGCTGGCGAAACAGGCGGTCAGCAGGTAGCCGCCGGTCGGCGCCTCCCAGTCCAGCATCTCGCCGGCACAGAACACGCCTGGCAGGGCCTTGAGCATGAGTTGCTCGTCAAGGGCCTCGAAGGGCACACCGCCGGCACTGCTGATGGCCTCGTCGATGGGACGCGGGGCCCGCAGGCGCACCGGCAGCCCCTTGATCGCGGCCGCCAGCGCCTCGGGCTGGGCCAGGGCCTCCTTGGGCAGCAGTTCGTGCAGGATGGCCATCTTGATGCCATCGAGGCCGAGCCGGCTCTTGAGGTGGCTGGACAGGCTGCGCGCGCCGCGCGGGTGGCGCAGCTCGGCCAGCACCTGCTCGGGGCTGCGGTCCGGCAGCAGGTCGAGCTCGAAACCTGCGCTGCCACCCGACTCGATCGCGTCGCGCAGCGCGGCCGAGCAGGCATAGACCAGGCTGCCTTCGACCCCGGTCGCGGTGGCGACGAACTCGCCCTTGCGCTGCCAGGCCTGCCCCTGGGCATCGCGACGGCGTATCGCGACCGACTTGAACGGCTGACCGGCGAAGCGCTCGCGGAAATGCGCGGTCCAGCCCTCGCCCTCGCGCCCTGCCACGTCGAAGCCGCAGTTGGACGGCTTGAGCGGCGCCAGCGGCACGCCGCGCGCGGCCAGCCAGCTCTGCCAGGCGCCGTCCGAGCCCAGGCGCGACCAGCTGCCGCCGCCCAGGGCAAGCACGGTGGCACGCGCCTGCACGGCAACAGGGCCCTGCGGGGCATCGAAGCGCAGCGCGCCGGCCTCGTTCCAGCCGGTGCAGCGATGGCGCATGTGGAACTGCACGCCGGGCCCGCCGGCGACCGGATGGCGCAGGCGCTGCAGCCAGGCGCGCAGCAGCGGCGCGGCCTTCATGTCTGCGGGGAACACGCGGCCCGAGCTGCCGACGAAGGTCTCTATGCCCAAGCCCTTGGCCCAGTCGCGCAGTTCGCCCGCGCCGAAGTCCTGCAGCAGCGGCGCGATCGCGGCACGCCGCGCGCCATAGCGCCCGGCGAAGGCCTCGGCGCCTTCCGAATGACTGAGGTTCATGCCGCCCTTGCCGGCCAGCAGGAACTTGCGGCCGACCGAGGGCATGGCGTCGAACAGGTGCACGGACACGCCCGCCGCGCTGAGTTGCTCGGCTGCCATCAGGCCGGCCGGACCACCGCCGACCACGGCCACCTCGCAGCTCGGAACATCGGTTGGCACAGCGGCCGGAACATGGCTTTTCGCTATGACTGTCATAGCGTCCGCCGCCCCGGGCGCGACAGGCGAAGGGACTTGGTTTCTGTCACAATGCCGCAACTTTAGCTGCATCTCATACGTCACGAGGAACACGCCATGGCCAGCGACCTGATCAAACACATTACCGATGCCACTTTCGAAGCCGACGTGCTCAAGGCCGACAAGCCTGTCGTGGTGGATTTCTGGGCCGAATGGTGCGGCCCCTGCAAGATGATCGCCCCCATCCTCGACGAGGTGGCGACCGGTTACGACGGCAAGCTGCAGATCGCCAAGATGAACGTCGACGAGAACCGCGACATCCCCGCGCGCTTCGGCATCCGCGGCATCCCCACGCTGATGCTGTTCAAGAACGGCCAGCTGGCCGCGACCAAGGTCGGCGCCATGAGCAAGGCCCAGCTGACCGCCTTCATCGACCAGCAACTCGCCTGAGTCGCCTGCTTTGTCCGGGCGCCCAGCCCAGCGCGCCCGGACCCTTCGTTTTTCCTGTCATAATGTGCGCAGTTCGCTGATTCGCTGGTCGAATCGGCTCGAGTTCACGGTATAGAACTTCGAGGCCGGGCAGTCCGCCCGCTCCTCCCCAACCTCCCCTGAAGAATCACAACAGCCTGGACCAAGGGCTGCACAAGCGCAGGTAGTCCCATGCATTTAAATGAACTCAAGGCACTGCATGTGTCGGAAGTCCTCAAGCAGGCCGAAGCCCTGGAGATCGAGAACACCGGCCGCATGCGCAAGCAGGAGCTGATGTTCGCCATCATCAAGAAGCGCGCACGTGCCGGCGAGCAGGTGTTCGCCGACGGCGTGCTCGAGATCCTGCCCGACGGCTTCGGCTTCCTGCGCAGCCCGGACACCAGCTACACCGCCAGCACCGACGACATCTACATCAGCCCCAGCCAGGTGCGCCGCTTCAACCTGCACACCGGCGACATGATCGAGGGCGAGGTGCGCACCCCCAAGGACGGCGAGCGCTACTTCGCGCTGACCAAGCTCGACAAGGTCAACGGCGGCGCGCCGGAGGACAACAAGCACAAGATCATGTTCGAGAACCTGACGCCGCTGTTCCCCAAGGAACAGATGCGCCTGGAACGCGACATCAAGAGCGAAGAGAACATCACCAGCCGCGTGATCGACATCATCGCCCCGATCGGCCGGGGCCAGCGCGCGCTGATCGTGGCCCAGCCCAAGTCGGGCAAGACCGTGATGATGCAGCACATCGCGCACGCCATCACCGCCAACTACCCCGAAGTCCACCTGATGGTGCTGCTGGTCGACGAGCGCCCCGAGGAAGTGACCGAGATGCAGCGCACCGTCAAGGGCGAGGTGATCGCCTCGACCTTCGACGAGCCGGCGGCGCGCCACGTGCATGTGGCCGAGATGGTGATCGAGCGCGCCAAGCGCCTGGTCGAGCTCAAGAAGGACGTGGTGATCCTGCTGGACTCGATCACGCGCCTGGCCCGCGCCTACAACAACGTCGTGCCCTCCTCGGGCAAGGTGCTGACCGGCGGCGTCGACGCCAACGCCCTGCAGCGCCCCAAGCGCTTCTTCGGCGCGGCGCGCAACGTCGAGGAAGGCGGCTCGCTGACCATCATCGCCACCGCGCTGGTCGACACCGGCAGCCGCATGGACGAGGTGATCTTCGAGGAGTTCAAGGGTACCGGCAACTGCGAGATCCACCTCGAGCGCCGCCTCTACGAGAAGCGCGTGTTCCCGGCCATCAACCTCAATCGCAGCGGCACGCGCCGCGAAGAGCTGCTGCTGGCTCCCGAGGTGCTGCAGAAGACCCGCATCCTGCGCCAGTTCATGTACAACATGGACGAGATCGAGGCCATGGAAATGGTGCTCAAGAGCATGAAGGCGACCAAGAGCAACGTCGAGTTCTTCGACATGATGCGCCGCGGCGGCTGAAGCACAGGGCCGGCCGCGCCTTGGATGGGCGCCGAGGGCCCTGTGGCATAATCAGCGGTTTCGCGAAAAGTACGCTGGATGGGCCGGCGCGGCTATCGCACCTGACTGCACCTGACTCAAGGAAAAATCATGAAAGACGGCATTCACCCGAACTACCGCGACGTCTGCTTCGTGGACCTGTCCAACGGCTTCAAGTTCGTGACCCGCTCCTGCGCCAACACCAAGGAAATGATCAAGATGGACGACGGCCGCGAGCTGCCGCTGTTCAAGCTGGACACCTCGAGCGAATCCCACCCCTTCTACACCGGCACCCAGAAGTCGGTGGACAACATGGGCGGCCGCGTCGAGAAGTTCCGCAACCGCTTCGGCAAGACCGCTGTCGCCAAGTAAGTCGACGCGGACCTTCCGCCAGGGCAGCCCGGGTGACCGCGCTGCCCTTTTGTTTTAGACCGCCACCCCGTTCTCGCCCGACCCCGTGAACCAGCCCAGCCCCGCCATCGTGGCCCAGCACGCCGTGCGCCGACTGCCGCGCCTGGCCCTGCTGCTGTTCTGCCTGGCCTATGTGCTGCCCGGCTTCATCGGCCGCGAGCCCTGGAAGAAAGCCGACATCGCGGCCTTCGGCTACATGGTCGAGCTGACGCGCATGGGCGGCAGCGATGTCTCGGCCTGGCTGCGCCCGACGCTGATGGGCCAGCCCCCCGAGGTGGACGCCCTGCTGCCCTACTGGATCGGCGCCTGGGCCATGCAGGTCGCGCCCGGCTGGATCGCCCCCGACTTCGCGGCCCGCCTGCCTTTCGTGCTGATGCTGGTGCTGACGCTGGCGGCCGCCTGGTGGGGCGTCTACCACCTGGCGCGCAACCCGGGGGCCCAGCCGGTGGCCTTCGCCTTCGGCGGCGAGGCCAGGCCCACCGACTACGCGCGCGCCATGGCCGACGGCGGCCTGCTGGCGTTGATCGCCTGCCTGGGCCTGGCCCAGCTCTCGCACGAAACCACGCCCGCGCTGAGCCAGCTGTGCTTCACCGCGCTGCTGTTCTACGCGCTCGCCGCCCTGCCCCACCGCGCCCTGCTGCCGCTGCTCGCGGGCCTGGCCGGACTGCTCGGCCTGGCCCTGTCGGGCGCGCCGGCCATGGCCCTGGTGTTCGGCGCCGGCGGCGCGCTGCTGTGCGGGCTGGAGCGCCCAGGCGCCGATGCGCCGGCTCAGCCCCGGGCCTGGCGCCTGTTGGCGTTCGCGCTCGCGCTGGCACTGACTGGCGCGCTGGCCTGGGGCCTGGACCTGTGGCGCTGGCGCCTGGCGCTGCCTCAGGCCGGCGAGACCGACTGGCGCAGCACCGGCCGACTCCTGCTGTGGTTCACCTGGCCGGCCTGGCCGCTGGCCCTGTGGACGCTGTGGCGCTGGCGCCGCCAGCTCGGCGAGCTGCGCAGCCACCGTCACCTGGCCCTGCCCTTGTGGTTCGCTGTGGTCGCGGTCGGCACCACGCTGCTGACCGACGCCAGCGACCGCTCGCTGCTGCTGGCGCTGCCGGCCCTGGCCACCCTGGCCGCCTTCGCCCTGCCGACCCTGGAGCGCAGCGTCGCGGCGCTGATCGACTGGTTCACGCTGCTGTTCTTCAGCGGCGGCGCGCTGATCATCTGGGTGGTCTGGATCGCCATGCAGACCGGCTGGCCGCGCCAGCCCGCGGCCAACGTGGCCAAGCTGGCGCCCGGCTTCCAGTCCCAGTTCTCGGCAACCGCCCTGGGCTTTGCACTGGCCGCGACCCTGGCCTGGTGCTGGCTCGTGAGCTGGCGCGCCGGGCGCCACCGCACCGCGATCTGGAAAAGCCTGGTGCTGCCGGCCGGCGGCGCCGCCCTGTGCTGGCTGCTGCTGATGACGCTGTGGCTGCCGCTGCTGGACTATGCGCGCAGCTACGCGCCGCTGGTGCGCAACGTGAGCCGCGTGACCGGCCAGGCCGGCTGCGCGCAAACCCTGGGCCTGAGCCGGGCCCAGCTGGCGGCCTTCGAGTTCCATGCCGGCCTCAAGCTCGAGGCGGCCGGCAGCCGCCAGGCCCGCTGCCCCTGGCTGCTGGTCGACGCCGACGCCCGCTCCAGACTGCGCAGCGTCGTCGACCCGGACCAGTGGCAGCTGCGCGCCACGGTGCGCCGCCCCACCGACAAGAACGAGGACATCCTGGTGTACCGCCGCATCGCGGCGCGCTGACCGGCCATGTCCGAGCTCAGGACGATTGCCCGCCACGCCGGGACGGTGCTGGTGGGCCAGCTGGCCGTGATGGCCTTCGGCGTGACCGACACCATCGTGGCCGGCCGCTACTCGGAGCAGGCGCTGGCCGCGCTGTCGGTCGGCTCGGCCATCTACATCAGCGTCTACGTGGCCCTGATGGGCGTGGTGCAGGCCCTGCTGCCGGCCTGGGCCGAGCTGCACGGCAGCGGTCGCCAGGCCGCGCTGGGGCGCTCGGTGCGCCAGGCCCTTTACCTGTGCGTCATCACCATCGCGGTCGGCATGGCGGCCCTGCTGTTCCCCGGTCCCCTGCTGCGCTGGACCCGCGTGCCCGAGGCGCTGCAGGCCGAGGTGCGGCAGTACCTGGCGGTGCTGGCCCTGGCCCTGGCGCCCTCGCTGCTGTTTCGCCTCTACAGCACGCTGAACCAGGCCCTGGGCAAGCCACAGCTGGTGACCTGGCTGCAGATAGCCTCGCTGGGGCTCAAACTGCCGCTGTCGGTCTGGCTGGCCTTCGGCGGCTGGGGCCTGGCGCCGCGCGGCGCCGTGGGCTGTGCCCTGGCCACGCTGCTGGTCAACTGCGCCATGCTGGGCCTGGCGCTGTGGCTGCTGCGCAGCCAGGACTTCTACCGCCCCTACCGCCTCTGGCAGCGCCTGGAGCGGCCGGACTGGGCGCAGATCCGCGCCTTCGCCCGCCTGGGGCTGCCCGGCGGACTGGCGATCATGGTCGAGGTGACCTCGTTCACCCTGATGGCGCTGTTCATCGCACGGCTGGGCACCGTGGCCTCGGCCAGCCACCAGATCGCAGCCAACCTCGGGGCCCTGCTCTACATGACGCCGCTGTCGCTGGCCATTGCCAGCAGTGCGCGCGTGAGCTACTGGCTGGGAGCGGGCCAGCCCCGGCGTGCGCGCCGCGCGGCCGGCACCGGCCTGCGCGCAGCCGGCGCCCTGGCCCTGCTGGCGGCCGGCACGCTGTGGCTGCTGCGCGAGGGGATCGCGGCCCTGTACACGAACCAGCCGGCCGTGGCGGCGGCGGCCTCGGCCCTGCTGGCCTGGGTGGCGCTCTACCACCTGGCCGACGCGCTGCAGGCGGTCTGCGTCTTCATCCTGCGCTGCTACAACGTGACCGTGGCGCCCCTGCTGGTCTACAGCCTGCTGCTGTGGGGGCTGGGCCTGGCCGGCGGCTATGCCCTGGCCTACCAGGGCCTGGGCCCCTGGGCGGCGGCGCAGGCCTCGCCGCGCGCGTTCTGGCTGGCGAGCACGGTCGCGCTGGCGCTGGTGGCGCTGATCTTCTCGGCCATGGTCTGGCGCGAGCTCAGCCTGCCCCGGCGGAAGCGACCATGAGCTCCGGCGCCTCGACGCGCACGCGGTTGGCCGGAAACAGCAGCGTAAAGCGCGAGCCCTTGCCCAGCTGGCTTTCGATGCGCAGCTCGCCGCCGTGGCGCTGCGCCACATGCTTGGCGATGGCCAGCCCCAGGCCGGTGCCGCCGGACTCGCGCGAGCGGCTGCGGTCCACGCGGTAGAAGCGCTCGCTCAGGCGCCCCAGGTGCTCGGGCGCGATGCCGGGGCCGGTGTCGGTCACGGAGAACTCGAGGCGGCCGTCCGGCAGCAGGCGCCAGGCCACGTCGATGTGGCCGCCGGCCGGCGTGTAGCGCACCGCGTTGTTGATCAGGTTGGACACGGCGCTGCGCAACTCGTGCGCCGAGCCCGCCAGGGACAGCTGGCGCGGCGCGTCGAAGCTCAGG
The DNA here is from genome assembly GCF_005503345.1 of Ramlibacter sp. 2FC. NCBI lineage: Bacteria > Pseudomonadati > Pseudomonadota > Betaproteobacteria > Burkholderiales > Comamonadaceae > Ramlibacter > Ramlibacter sp. 2FC. The sequence continues at coordinate 74,223 of NZ_SCMM01000007.1, read as the reverse complement.
ACCTGCGCAGGCGCCTGGGGCGCCAGCAGCACGGCGGAGAGCCCACGCGCCTCCTCCTCGCACTGGGCGGTCAGCGGCGCCACGGGCAACCACTCGGCGGCGCCGGGCGGCGGACTGCCCTCCAGCCGCGAGAGCATCAGCAGGTCGTTGACCAGGTTCTGCATGCGGGCGGCCTGGGCCGCCATCAGCTGCAGGTAGCGCTCGCGTTCGGGCTCGTCCAGCGGCAGGGTCTGCAGGGTTTCGACGAAGCCGCTGAGCACCGTGAGCGGGGTGCGGATCTCGTGCGAGACGTTGGCGACGAAGTCGCGCCGCATGGCCTCGGCCTGGGCCAGCGCGGTCACGTCGCGCGTGAGCAGCAGCTTGCGGCCGTCGCCATAGGGATGCAGTTGCACCGAGAGCTTGACCGGCCTTGCCGCGCTGTGCGCGCGGCCCTGGATCGTGACATCGTGCTGGTAATCCCTGCCAGCGTAGTAGGCCGCGAAGGCCGGCTCGCGCACCAGGTTGCCGATGTGCTGCAGCAGGTCGCGCTGAGCGTCGAAGCCCAGGTGCTCGGCCGCAATCTGGTTGCACCACTCGATACGGCCCTCGGCGTCGAGCAGCACCACGCCATTGGGCGAGGCCTGGATGGCGGCCAGGAATTCCTGCAGCCGGTGCTGGCTTTCCTTGACCCGCTGGTCATGACCGCGCAGCAGACGCCGCATGCGGTCGGCCGCCTCGCCCCACAGGCCCCGCATCTCGGGCGCGGCGGCCATGTCGGCCTGGCGCAGCCAGGCGATCAGGCGCAGGCCGCGCGTGAGGTCCAGCGCGAACCAGACCAGGCCTCCCCCGGCCGCACCCGCCAGGGCACCTGGCCAGCCGGCCAGCCAGCCACCCAGCGCGCCGGCGGCGAGCTGCAGCAGAGCGAACACCAGGAAGCGGGTCAGCATGGCGCGGCGGTGGCCCGAGCGAAGGCCTGGCGTGGCGGAGCCGGCCTCAGGCGCGCGCCGAGGCCGCCGCGCCAGGGGTCACCAGGGGCTGGGCCGTCAGGCGGTAACCCGCGCCGCGCACCGTCTCGATCATGCAGCCGGCCGCGCCGAGCGCCTCGCGCAGGCGCTTGACGTGCACGTCCACCGTGCGTTCCTCGATGAAGACATGGTCGCCCCAGACCTTGTCCAGCAGCTGGCCGCGGCTGTGCACGCGCTCGGCATGCGTCATCAGGTAGTGCAGCAGCTTGAACTCGGTCGGCCCCATCTTGAGCGGCTGGCCCTGGAAGGACGCGCGGTGGGTCGAGGCGTCGAGCCGCAGCTCGCCGATCTCGACCGGCCCGCCCACCTGCTCGGGCGTGCGCCGCCGCAGCACGGCGCGGATGCGCGCCAGCATCTCCTTGGTCGAGAACGGCTTGATGATGTAGTCGTCCGCACCCGCGTCCAGTCCGGCCACGCGGTCGGCCTCGTCGCCGCGCGCGGTCAGCATCAGGATGGGGACGGTCTTGGTCCGGGGGTCGCTGCGCCACTTCCTGGCCAGCGCCAGGCCGCTCTCGCCGGGCAGCATCCAGTCAAGCAGGATCACGTCGGGCAGCACGGCGTCGAGCTCGCGCTGCGCCGTGGTGCTGTCCATGGCCCAGATCGGCTGGAAGCCGTTGTGGCGCAGGTTGACCGCGATGAGCTCGGCAATCCCCGACTCATCTTCCACGATCAGGACTCGCGGCAGGGTTCTCATCGGACCGCAGACTCGATTTCTTCGATGGAGGCGTGACGCACGTCGGCCCCCTTGACGATGTAGATGATGAACTCGGCGATGTTCTTGGCGTGGTCGCCGATGCGCTCGATGGCCTTGGCCAGGAACAGCAGGTCCAGGCTGGCGGAGATGGTGCGCGGGTCTTCCATCATGTAGGTGATGAGCTTGCGCACGAAGCCGTCGAACTCCTGGTCGATCAGGTCGTCCTCCTTGAGGATGGCCACCGCGGCCGGCACGTCCAGGCGCGCAAAGGCATCGAGTGCCTTGCGCAGCAGGCCCGAGGCCAGGTCGGCCTCGACGCGCAGCTCGGAGGCCGGCAGCGAGCGGGAGGCGCCGCTCTGGATGATGGCCTTGACCATGCGCGCCACCTTGGCCGCCTCGTCGCCCACGCGCTCCAGGTTGGCCGTGGTCTTGGAGATGGCGATCAGCAGGCGCAGGTCGCGCGCCGTGGGCTGGCGCCGGGCGATGATGGACGACAGGTCGTGGTCGATCTGGACCTCCATCGCGTTCACCTTGGGCTCGGTCGCGATGACTTGGTCGGCGACCTCGGCGTTGAACTGCGACAGGGCGAAGATGGCCTGGCTGATCTGCGACTCCACGAGCCCGCCGAGTTCCATGACCCGGGTGGAAACGCCGTTGAGTTCGCTGTCGAACTGGCTGGAAAGATGCTTGTCTGCCATATGCTGCTCCTCAGCCGAAACGGCCCGTGATGTAGTCCTCGGTCTCCTTGCGCTTGGGCTTGAAGAACAACTGCTCGGTCGGGCCGAACTCCACCAAGTCACCCAGGTACATGTAGGCCGTGTGGTCGCTGCAGCGCGCGGCCTGCTGCATGTTGTGGGTCACGATCACCACGGTGTAGTCGTTCTTGAGCTCGACGATGAGCTCCTCGATCTTGGCCGTGGAGATCGGGTCCAGGGCCGAGCAGGGCTCGTCGAGCAGCAGCACCTCGGGCTTGATGGCGATGCCGCGCGCGATGCACAGGCGCTGCTGCTGGCCGCCCGAGAGGCTGGAGCCGCTCTGATTCAGCTTGTCCTTGACCTCGTTCCACAGCGCCGCCTTGCGCAGGGCCCACTCCACGCGCTCGTCCAGGTCGCTCGCGCTCAGGCGCTCGAACAGTTTCACGCCGAAGGCGATGTTGTCGTAGATCGACATCGGGAACGGCGTCGGCTTCTGGAACACCATGCCGACCTTGGCGCGCAGCAGCGCCACGTCCTTCTTGCTGGTCAGCAGGTTCTCGCCGTCCAGCAGTATCTGCCCTTCCGCGCGCTGCTCGGGGTAGAGCTCGTACATGCGGTTGAAGATGCGCAGCAGCGTGGACTTGCCGCAGCCCGAGGGGCCGATGAAGGCCGTCACCTTGTTCTCGGGGATCTCGAGGTTGATGCCCTTGAGCGCGTGGAACTTGCCGTAGTAGAAGTTCAGGTCCTTGACCGAGATCTTGGACGCGTCGACGGATGCGATGGAGGTTTCCATGGATTTCAAGCTTGGTCAATGCTTCTGGCGGGTCAGCACGCGCGCCAGGATGTTCAGGCCCAGCACGGCCAGGGTGATCAGGAACACGCCGGCCCAGGCCAGGGACTGCCAGTTCTCGTAGGGGCTCATCGCGAACTTGAAGATCGTGACCGGCAGGCTGGCCATGGGCTCGCCGAGGTTGGAGGTCCAGAACTGGTTGCTCAGGGCGGTGAACAGCAGCGGCGCGGTCTCGCCCGCGATGCGCGCCACGGCCAGCAGGATGCCGGTGACCACGCCGGCACGGGCCGCCTTGAGCGTGATGCTGAGAATCACCTTCCACTTGGGCGCGCCCAGCGCGTATGCCGCCTCGCGCAGGCCGGCCGGCACCAGCTGCAGCATGTTCTCGGTGGTGCGTATGACCACCGGGATCACGATCAGCGCCAGCGCCACCACGCCGGCCCAGCCCGAGAAGCTCCTGAAGCGCGACACCACCACGGCGTAGACGAACAGGCCGATCACGATGGAAGGCGCCGACAGCAGGATGTCGTTGACGAAGCGCGTCAGCGAGGCCAGCCAGCCCTTGGGGTCGTACTCGGCCAGGTAGATCCCGGCCATGATGCCGATCGGCGCGCCCACGCAGGTGGCCAGCAGCACCATCAGACAGGAGCCGTAGATCGCGTTGGCGAGGCCACCGGCCTCGTTGGGCGGCGGCGTCATCTGGGTGAAGGTCGCCACCGTCAGGCCGCCCAGGCCCAGGCGTATGCTCTCCCACAGGATCCAGAACAGCCAGACCAGGCCAAAGGCCATGGCGGCCAGCGACAGCGCGACCGCGAGCTTGTTGACGAGTTTGCGGCGCAGATAGCGCGCCACGCGGGGGTCTTGCATGGCCTCGCTCATGACTTGGATCCTTCGCCCTTGCGCAGCTGCAGCAGCAGCAGCTTGGACAGCGAGAGCACGACAAAGGTTATGAAGAACAGCACCAGGCCCAGGTAGATCAGGGACGCCTGGTGCAGGCCGGCGCCGGCCTCGGCGAATTCGTTGGCCAGCGCGGAGGTGATGCTGTTGGCGGCCTCGAACACGCTCAGCGAGTCGAGCTGGTTCATGTTGCCGATCACGAAGGTCACGGCCATGGTTTCGCCCAGCGCGCGGCCCAGGCCCAGCATGATGCCGCCGATCACGCCGGTCTTGGTGTAGGGCAGCACCACCGTGGACACCACCTCCCAGGTGGTCGCGCCCAGGCCGTAGGCCGATTCCTTGAGCAGGGCCGGCGTGACCTCGAAAACGTCGCGCATCACGGCGGAAATGAAGGGGATGACCATGATGGCCAGGATGATGCCGGCCGACAGGATGCCGATGCCGACAGGCGGGCCGGAAACCAGGGCGCCGAGGTAGGGCAGCTTGCCGAACAGGGCCTGCAGCGGCTGCTGCACGTAGGTGGCCAGGATGGGGCCGAACACCAGCAGGCCCCACATGCCGTAGACGATGGACGGCACGGCCGCCAGCAGCTCGATCGCGGTGCCCAGAGGCCGCTTCAGCCAGGCGGGCGAGAGCTCGGTCAGGAACAGGGCGATGCCGAAGCTGACCGGCACCGCGATCAGCAAGGCGATGAACGAGGTCGCCAGCGTGCCGTAGATCATGACCAGACCGCCGAAGTCCTCCTGGACCGGATCCCAGACGCTGCGCGTGAGAAAGCTCAGGCCGTATTTGGCGATGGCCGGCCAGGCGCCCACCACCAGCGAGGCGATGATGGCCACCAGCAGCAGCAGGGTCAGTACGGCCGCACCCTTGGCCAGCCAGGCAAAGAGGCGGTCGATCAAAGGGCCCGTTCGCGGCGAACGGGCGGGCGAGACTTGGGTCATGGCGCGTCCCCTCCCCTGAACCGGGAGGTCTTCTAAAGCAAGCTTGTTGGCCGGAAGTGTAGAGGACACGACATGAACCCCGCTGAATCAGACTCGAACCGGCATCACTTGAAGGCCACGTTCTTGCTCGAGGCGTCCTTGATCTCGGCCCAGGACTTCTCGATCTGGGTCTTCACCACGGCCGGCATCGGCACGTAGTCGAGGTCGTCGGCCATCTTGTCGCCGTTCTTGTAGGCCCAGTCGAAGAACTTGAGCGTCGCGGCGGCTTGGGCGGGCTTGTCCTGGACCTTGTGCATCAGGATGAAGGTGGCACCGGTGATGGGCCAGGCGTCCTTGCCGGGCTGGTTGGTCAGGATCTGGTAGAAGCTCTTGGCCCAGTCGGCGCCGGCGGCAGCGGCCTTGAAGGCGCTGTCGTCGGGCGAGACGAAGTTGCCGGCGGCGTTCTGCACCTGGGCGTAGGTCATCTTGTTCTGCTTGACATAGGCGTACTCCAGGTAGCCGATGGAGTTCGGCAGGCGGCCCACAAAAGCGGCCACGCCCTCGTTGCCCTTGCCGCCCGCGCCGGCGGGCCAGTTCACGGCCGTGCCCTCACCGACCTTGGCCTTCCACTCGGCGTTCACCTTGCTCAGGTAGTTGGTGAAGATGAAGCTGGTGCCCGAGCCGTCGGCGCGGCGCACCGGGGCGATGTCGGCGTCCGGCAGGGCCAGGCTGGGGTTCAGGGCCTTGATGGCCGGGTCGGTCCACTTGGTGATCTTGCCCAGGTAGATGTCGCCCAGCACCTGGCCGCTCAGCTTGAGCTGGCCGGGGTTGATGCCCTTGATGTTGACCACGGGCACCACGCCGCCGATCACGGTGGGGAACTGCACCAGGCCCTTCTTGGCCAGCTCGTCGTCTTTCAGGGGCGCGTCGGAAGCGCCAAAGTCCACCGTCTTGGCATCGATCTGCTTGATGCCGGCGCCCGAACCCACGGACTGGTAGTTGATCTTGACGCCCGTGGCCTTGTGGTACTCGGAAGCCCACTTGGCATACAGCGGCGCCGGGAAGCTGGCACCGGCGCCGGTCACGTCCTGCGCGAACGACAGGGCCGAGAACGACAAGGCGGCGCCCGCGAGGGTGCCGAAGGCGATGGTGCGAGTCATCTTCATGGAATGAACCTTTGAGGTTGGTGAAAAGATGGGCGCACTTTAGGTCCGTTTTATGACATGCATGTGACAGTCATGATCGAGAAACAAAGGCGCTCGTCCGCCGTCCTGCGCCCGTCCGAGGCTGCGATCGTCATATTTTCGACATCTTTTGTCCATATGCTTCGTGCGCTGTTCCGAACGGCGGCGGGCAAGGGCAGCCGCCCCTGCACCTGCCGCGCCCAACCTCCGACCACCATGCCCTCCCCCCGTATTTCGCGCCGCCACGCGCTGTTGTCGGCCGCCGGCCTGGCCGCCGCCCCCCTGGCCCGGTCCCAAGCCCACCGCAGCGCCGCCGGCACGCGCCAGGGCGGGGCCCTGGTGACCCAGATCGTCGACACCTCGGCCGCCCAGCAGGACGTCTCCAAGGACCTCCTGATCGGCTCGCGCGCCGCCTGGCAGGACATCAACGCCCGCGGTGGGCTGCGCGGGCGGCCGGTGCAGCACCAGACCCTGGAAACCGACGGCAGCCCGGCCGGGCTGCGCGCGGCCCTGCAAACCGTGCGCGAGAACCCGGCCTGCCTGGCCCTGACCGGCACCGCCGGCGCCGCCGCCGCGAGCCAGCTGTCAGCCCTGCTGCGCCAGGAGCCGCTGGACATCGCACACGCCGCGCCCTGGCTGCAGAACGCCGGCGCCACGGCGGACCGGCACACCTTCCCCATCTTCGCGCCGCGCCAGGAGCAGATCGCCCATGCGCTCAAATCGCTGTCCTCGATGGGCGTGGCCGAGGTGGGCGCCATCTACGCCTCGGCCCAGGAACAGTCGCTGTACCGCGAGGACGTCGAGCGCACGGCGTCGGCGCTCAAGCTCAAGCTGCACAGCTACGGCGGCGCCGACCCGCGCGCGCTGGGCCAGCGCCTGACGCCCGGCACCCCCGCCATTCTGCTCTACATCGGCGGCACGCCCGAGCTGGTGCAGTTCACCCAGGGGCTGGAGAAGCAGCTGCGCCAGCGCTACGTGGTGGCCCTGGCCGACGTCAACCTGCAAACCCTGCAGCAGCTGGGGGCGGCCCGCCAGACACCGGTGATCGCCACCCAGCCCGTGCCGCTGGTCAGCGCCAGCCTGCCGGTGGTGCGCGCCTACCGCGAGACGCTGGCGCGCCTGTTCGACGAACCGCCCTCGCCGCTGAGCCTGGCCGGCTTCATCGCCGCGCGCTACACCTTCGAGGTGCTGCGCAGCGTCGAGGGGCCGCTGACGCGCCAGAGCGCGCTGGCGACCTTCTCGCGTCGCGCCCCGCTGGACCTGGGCGGCTTTCGCATCAGCTTCGACGCCCAGGGCCGTGGCAGCGGCTACGTGACGCAGAGCATGCTGACCACCGACGGCCGTGTGGTCGGCTGAAGCGAAAAACCTGCCCATGCGCATCGGACCCGAGTGCTATGCTGCCGGCCATAGCACCCCATCTCCCATGCAGAACGGTATACGCCTCGCCGCCGTGGACCTCGGCTCCAACAGCTTTCGCCTCGAAATCGGTCGGCTCGACCACGGACACATCCACCGCACCGAATACCTCAAGGAAACCGTGCGCCAGGGCAACGGCCTGGACGGCGAGCGCAACCTCTCCCCCGAGGCCATGCAGCGTGGCTGGGACTGCCTGGCGCGCTTCGGCGAGCGCCTGGCCGGCTTCTCCCGCGAACAGGTGCGCGCCGTGGCGACCCAGACGCTGCGCGAAGCGCGCAACCGCGAGGTGTTCCTGGAGCGCGCCCAGCAGATCCTGGGCTTCCCGATCGACGTGATCTCGGGCCGGGAAGAGGCTCGCCTGATCTACCAGGGCGTGGCCCACCTGCTGCCGCAGTCGGACGAGCGCCGCCTGGTGGTGGACATCGGTGGCCGCTCCACCGAGCTGATCCTGGGCCAGGGCACCGAAGCCCGGATCACCGAGTCCTACCGCGTCGGCAGCGTGGCCTGGTCGATGAAGTACTTCCCCGACGGCGTGTTCAGCTCGCGCGCCTTCCAGATGGCCGAGATCGCGGCCAAGGCGGTGCTCGACGAAGCCCTGGACGCCTACCCGCGCGGCCGCTGGGACGCGGCCTACGGCGCCTCCGGCACCATCGGCGCCGTCGGCGACCTGCTGGCCGGCGCCGGCTGGCCGGCCGGCAGCGTGAGCCGCGATGGCCTGAACTGGCTCAAGGACAAGCTGGTCAAGGCCCAGCGCGCCGACCAGCTGCGCCTGGACAACCTCAAGGACGACCGGCGGCCGGTGATCGGCGGCGGCCTGGCCGTGCTGCGGGCCGTGTTCGACCTGCTGGACATCGACGAGATGCACCCCGCCGAAGGCGCCCTGCGCCACGGCGTGCTGTACGACCTGCTCGACCGCGAGCTGGAGCAGACGGATGTGCGCTCGGCCACCGTGCAGCGCCTGGTGACCCGCTTTCAGGTCGACCCGGCGCAGGCCCAGCGCGTGGGCGCCACGGCGGTGCAGCTGTTCCGCCAGACCTTGCCCGAGATGCCCGGTGAGGACCGCGAGCGCATCGAACGCAAGCTGGCCTGGGCCGCGCGGCTGCACGAGATCGGCACCCAGATCTCGCACAGCGACTACCACAAGCACGGCGCCTACATCCTGGACAACAGCGACGCGCCGGGCTTCGACCAGGCCGAACTGCACCGCCTCAGCCAGCTGGTGCTGGGCCACCGCGGCAAGCTGCGCAAGCTCGATGCGGACTTCGAGGACGCGCTGTTCGTGTGCCAGCTGCTGGCGCTGCGCCTGGCCGTGATCCTGTGCCACGCGCGGCGCGACCCCGACCTCCAGGGCCTGCGCCTGGGCTGCGATGCGGGACCCGCGCGCCGCTTCCGGCTCGAATGCCGCGGCAAGTGGAGCGCGAGCTGGCCCCAGTCGGCGCACCTGCTGCGCGAGGAAGTGGTCGCCTGGCAAAAGACGCCCTGGAGCCTGCAGCTGCAAGGCATGTGACGGCCTGGAAGCGCATCAATAAACGGTATAAACTGTATATACCGTTTACAAGAAGGAATAGCCATGACCGATGCCCAGAAAGCCCCCGTGGTCGTCAACACCGAAACCGCCGCCCCGGCCAGGGCGGCCGCCAAGAAGACCGTCAAAGCCCCGGCCAAGCCGCGCAAGGCCAGCCCCGCCAAGCTCGCGGCCGCCGTCGCCAAGGCGGTCAGGACGCCCAAGGTCGTGAAGGCCGTCACGCCCCCGGCCGCCGCCAAGCAGAAGAAGCCGAAACTGGTGCGCGACAGCTTCACCATCCCCAAGGCCGAGTACGTGGTGCTGGACGAGCTCAAGCAGCGAGCGGCCAAGAGCGGCCAGCCGGCCAAGAAGAGCGAGTTGCTGCGCGCCGGCATCAAGGCCCTGGCCGCCATGGACGCAGCCGCCTTCTCAGCCGCGCTGACGAACGTGCCGGCCATCAAGACCGGCCGCCCCAAGCAGGGCTGAGTTGCGGGCAGCGCGCAGCCGGCCCGCAGTGATCAGAGCAGCTCGGGCGACTGCACCGTGAGCAGCACGGTCTGCAACTGGCCGTCGCGCTCGCGGCTGCGCAGCCACCAGACCGCGCCTTTGCGCACCGAACACAGTTCCGACGGCAGCCCCAGCAGGCGAGCGACCACCTGGCCCAGCGTGGGCTGGTGGCCCACCACCAGCACCGCCGACTTGCCGTCGGGCCAGCCCACTGCCGCGAGCACATCGTCCGCAGCGGCGCCCGGTGCCAGTTCGGCGCGCAGCTTGTACCTGCGGTCCAGCGCCATCGCCGTCTGTTCGGTGCGGCGTGCCGGGCTGGCCAGCACCCGCACGCCCTCGGGCAGCTGGCGGTCCAGCCAGGCGGCCATGCGCGCGGCCTGCTTTTCGCCGCGCGGCGTCAGGCTGCGCGCCAGGTCGTCGCCGACCATGCCGGCGTCGTTGGCCTCGGCATGGCGCCAGAGGATCAGGTCCATGGGGCTTACTCCTGTGGGCGCTGGCGCGCCCCGTAGCGCGCCATCAGCGCGTTCTGCGCGCCGTGGCCGCCGGCCTGCGCGACTCGCCGGTACAGGCCGTCCGGGCTCAGGTCCCAGGCGTCGCAGCCGTCGTGCAGGTAGGCCACCAGGCATTCGTCGATGATGCGCTGGCGCAGCTGCGGGTCGGTGACCGGCCAGGCCAGCTCGATGCGGCGCAGCATGTTGCGGTTCATCCAGTCGGCGCTCGAGAGGTACAGGCTTTCCTCTTCGTCGCAGCGGAAGTAGAACACGCGCGAGTGCTCGAGGAAACGGCCGATCACCGAGCGCACGCGGACGTTGTCGGTCAGGCCCGGCAGGCCGGCGGGCAGCATGCAGGCGCCGCGCACGATCAGGTCGATGCGCGTGCCCTGTTGGCCGGCCTGGATCAGCGCCTCGATCAGCGCCTGGTCGGTCAGCGCGTTCATCTTGGCCACGATGCGCGTGGACCGACCCTGCGCCGCGGCCTGGCCCAGCGCCGCTATGCGCTCTATCGTCTGCCGGTGCAACTGGAAAGGCGCCAGCAGCAGCTTGTGCATGCGCGGCAGCCGGCTCTGGCTGGCCAGGTGCACGAACAGCTGGTCCATGTCGGCCGTCAGCTCCGGGTCGGCCGTGAGGTAGCTCAGGTCGGTGTAGAGCCTGGCCGTGCGCGGGTTGTAGTTGCCCGTCGACAGGTGGCCGTAGCGCCTGAGGCGCCGGCCCTCGCGCCGCGTGACCAGCAGCATCTTGGCATGGGTCTTGAGCCCCACCACGCCATAGACCACCTGGGCGCCGATCGACTCGAGCATCTCGGCCCAGTTGATGTTGGCCTCCTCGTCGAAGCGCGCCTTGAGCTCCACCACCGCCGTGACTTCCTTGCCGCAGCTCACGGCCTCGCGCAGCAGCGCCAGCATCTCGGAGTCGTTGCCGGTGCGGTAGATGGTCTGCTTGATCGCCAGCACGTCCGGGTCCAGCACCGCCTCGCGCAGGAAAGCCAGCACGCCATCGAAGCTCTCGAAGGGCTGGTGGATCAGCACGTCGCCTTCGCTCAGGCGCGCGAACACCGAAGCGCCCGGCGGCAATGCGACGGGGTAGCTGGCCTTGTAGGGCGCGAACAGCAGCTGCGGCGCGTCGACCAGGTCGATCAGCTGGGTCAGCCGCACCAGGTTCACCGGCCCCGGCACCCTGAACAGCGCCTGGGCCGGCAGCTTGAACTGCTCGAGCAGGAAGTTCGACAGGTACTCGGAGCAACCCGCCGAGACCTCTAGACGCACGGCCTGGCCATAATGGCGCTGCTGCAGGCCCTGGCGCAGCGCAGTGCGCAGGTTGGCCACGTCGTCCTCGTCGACCCAGAGGTCGGAATGCCGCGTGACGCGGAACTGGGAAAACTGGTCGACCACGCGCCCCGGGAACAGCTCGTCCAGGTGGGCGCGGATCATGCTGGACAGCGAGACGAACAGCGCCTGGCCGCCCGAGACCCGCTCGGGCATGCGGATCAGGCGCGGCAGCACGCGCGGCACCTTGACGATGGCGATGTCGTTGGCGCGCCCGAAGGCATCCTTGCCGCCCAGGCGCACGATGAAGTTGAGCGACTTGTTGGCCACCTGCGGGAAGGGATGGGCCGGGTCCAGCGCGACCGGCACCAGCAGGGGACGCACCTCGCGCTCGAAATGGGCCCGCACCCAGCGGCGCTGCAGGGGGTCGCGCTCGCCGTGCGGCACGATGCGCATGCCCTCGCGCTCGAAGGCGGGCAGCAGCTGCTCGTTGTAGAGCGCGTACTGCCGCGCCACCAAGTCGCGCACCGCGACCGTGATGGCCTCGAAGCTCTCCACGGTATAGAGACCCTTGTGCTCGCCGTTCTGGAAGGCGCTCAGGTGCGGCGCGGCGCGCACCTCGCAGAACTCGTCCAGGTTGGACGAGACGATGCACAGGAAACGCAGCCGCTCCAGCAGCGGGACCTCGGGCCGGCGCGCCCAGTCCAGCACGCGCTCATTGAAGGCCAGGATGCTCTGGTCCCGGTCCAGCAGTTGCACACCCGTGCGTGTCAGCCCCGGCAGCTCAGGTGGGGTCGAAGTCATCGCTCAGCCTTGTCCATGACGAAATCATGACGGATTATTTATGGCCGCAATGACAGTGATGTGACAGTTTTGTCATCTTTCGGGGTTGACGCCGGTGGGCTGCCGCGCCGGCACCAGATGGTCGGCAAAGCGCTGCGCCGCGTGCTGCCAGCTGAACTCGAGCGCGCGCTCACGGGCCTCGTGGCGCGAGCGGGTCAGGGCCGCATCGAAGGCCCGGCGCAGGTCCTCGTCCAGCACGCCGCCGCGCGCCTGCTCCCCGGCCCCGCCCAGCACCTCGAGCGGGCCGTTGACCGGGTAGGCCGCCACCGGCGTGCCGCAGGCCATGGCTTCGAGCATGACCAGGCCGAAAGTCTCGGCGCGGCTGGGGAAGACGAACACGTCGGCCGCGGCGTAGACCCGGGCCAGCTCCTCGCGTGCCAGCACGCCCAGCCAGCGGACTTCGGGGTAGCGGGCCTTGAGCCTGGCCTCCAGCGGCCCCACGCCGCAGACCAGCTTGGTGCCCGGCAGGTCAAGCTCCAGGAACTCCTCGACGCGCTTCTCGTGCGACAGGCGGCCCACGAACAGCGACACCGGCCGCTCCAGCTCGCCCAGGGGCGGATGCGGGCGGGGCTCGGGCGCGTGGGCGAACAGCTGGGTATCGACGCCATGCGTCCAGGCACGCAGGCGGTCGAAGCCGCGCTGCGCCAGCATGTGCAGCACACCCTCGGTGGGCACCATCACGCCGGCCGAAGGCCGGTGAAAATGCCTGAACAGCGCGTAGCCCCAGGACACCGGCAGGCCCAGCCTGGCGTTCAGGAACTCCGGGAACTTGGTGTGGAAGGCCGTGGTGAACGCGAGACCGCGCTTGAGGCAGTAGCCGCGCCCGGCCCAGCCCAGCGGGCCTTCGGTGGCCAGGTGGATGGCATCGGGCCGGAATGCGTCGAGCCGGCGGGCCAGCTCGCGCGCAGGCCGCACGGCCAGGTCGATGCCCGCGTAGCCGGGGCAGGGCCGCGTGCGGAACTGGCCCGGATGAATGACCTCGACCTCGTGGCCCGACTGCTCGAGCTCGCGCACCAGCTCCAGCAGCGTGGTGACCACGCCGTTGACCTGGGGCAGCCAGGCGTCGGTGACCAGGGCCAGCTTCATGCGTGCTCCATCTTTTCTTCTCGCACGGCGCGCTGGCGCGGCCGCGCCGACCAGTGCAGCAGTTCGAGCCGGCCGTCGTGGTGCTCGACCAGGGCGCTGCGGCTTTCCACCCAGTCGCCGTCGTTGCAGTAGAGCGTGCCCTGGATCTCGCGCATCTCGGCGCGGTGGATGTGGCCGCAGACCACGCCATGGTGGCCGCGCCGCCGCGCCTCGGCGGCCACGGCGACCTCGAAGTCCGTCACGTAGTTCAGGGCCTTCTTGACCTTGTGCTTGAGGTAGGCCGAGAGCGACCAGTAGGGCAGGCCCAGGCGGGCGCGCAGGGTGTTGAGGTGCCGGTTCAGCTTGAGCGTGAGCTCGTAGAGGTTGTCGCCCAGGTAGGCCAGCCACTTGGCGCACTGGATCACGCCGTCGAAGTAGTCGCCGTGCACGACCCACAGGCGCCGGCCCTGGGCCGTGGTGTGCACGGCCTCCTCCACCACTTCGATGCCGCCGAAGGAATGGCCGATGAAGCCGCGCGCAAACTCGTCGTGGTTGCCGGGCACGAAGACCACGCGGCAGCCCTTGCGCGCGCGGCGCAGCAGCTTCTGCACCACGTCGTTGTGCGACTGCGGCCAGTACCACTTGCGGCGCAGCTGCCAGCCGTCGACGATGTCGCCGACCAGGTACAGCGTGTCGCTCGGGTGGGTCTTCAGGAAGTCCAGCAGGGCTTCGGCCTGGCAGCCCGGCGTGCCCAGGTGCAGGTCCGAGATGAAGATGGCGCGCAGCCTCGTGCCGCCGCCCTCCTCCTCCGGATCGTGCGCCTCGGGCGTGTCGTCCCGGGCCAAGCCCGGAACCAGCGGCCCCAGCGCCTCGAACCGCACGGGGCCGAATGCGCCGCCGGGCGCCCATCCCGCCATCATGCGGCGCCCAGGAAATGCTTGCGGTAGCGCGGCGGCAGGTCGGCGATGCGCATCAGCATGGGCAGGTCGGCGCTGTTGAAGTCCGGGTCCCAGGCCGGGGCGCCCAGCACCCGCGCGCCCAGGCGCAGGTAGCCCTTGATCAGCGCCGGGGGCTCGATGTCCAGCGTGCCGTCCAGCCGCTCTATGGGCAGCGGCAGGCGCGGCAGCACGTGGTACTCGATCGGCGCCAGATGCGTCTGCTTGAGCTGCTGCCAGATGCTGGCCGCCGCGTCGCCGCTGACCACGCCGTTGTGCAGCATGGGGATGCTGGCGCAGCCTATCATGGTGTCGAGCTGGTTGCGCACCATGAATTCGGCCAGTGCGCCCCACAGCGCGAGGATCACGCCGCCGTGGCGGTGCTCGGGGTGCACGCAGCTGCGGCCCAGCTCGACCATGCGCGAGCGCAGGGCACGCAGCCGCGTGAGGTCGAACTCGGTGTCGCTGTAGGTGCTGCCGATGCGGCGCGCCTGGGCAGGCGTGAGCACGCGGTAGGTGCCGACCACCTCGCGCGTGAGCTCGTCGCGCACCAGCAGGTGCTCGCAGTAGTCGTCGAACAGGTCCACGTCGTGGCCCGGCACCGCGCTGTCCAGGCGCGCGCCCATCTCGCCGGCGAAGACCGCGTACCTCAGGCGCTGCGCCTGGCGGACTTCGTCCTGGTGCCGCGCCCACGAAACTTCGATGCCACCCCGCTCATTTTTCGCAGGCTGCCCCAGGCCAGACCCTTGGCCGCCTGGATGAAGTGACCCCCTGGGCAAGGCCACGGGCGAGAGGGCGAAGGTCGGGTTGGGCAGTTCTTTCATCGCATGCTCCTGGGTGTTCGGTGGGGAAGATCGTCCGGATGGGGCGGACCGGCCTCAGGCGCCGACGACGCCGCCGTCCTTGCGCCGTACGACCACGGTGGCCGAGCGCGGGCGACCGCCTGCCGGGCCGTCGGGCCAGCTGCTGACGGCCTTGGTGTTGGCAGGGTCGCTGCGCTCGCTCGGGCTTTCGCCCGGGTGCTGGATGTTGACGAACATGGTCCGGCCGTCGGGCGTGGTGGTCACGCCGGTGATCTCGCTGCCGCGCGGGCCGCTCAGGAAGCGGCGGATCTCGCCCGTGGTCGGGTCGGCGGCCAGCATGACGTTGTTGCCCAGGCCGGCCAGGTCGCCCTTGCCCATGGCCGAGGTCGACATGTCGGTCTGCACCCACAGCACGCCGCGCGCGTCCATCCACAGGCCGTCCGGGCAGGCGAAGGCGTCTCCGCGCACGTTGCCCTTGGCTTCGGGCCGCGCGTTCGCCGGGTCGCCGGCCAGCACGAAGTGGTTCCAGACGAAGCGCTCGCCATGGAAGTCGCCGGACTCGCGCCACTTGATGATGTGGCCCATGGTGTTGTTGGCGCGCGGGTTGGGCGCGTCCGTGCCGGGCTGGCGCTCGCCGCCGCGGTTGCTGTTGTTGGTCAGCGTGCAGTAGACCTCGCCGCGCTTTTGGTCGACCGCGATCCATTCCGGGCGGTCCATCTTGGTCGCGCCCAGCAGGTCGCTGGCCTGGCGCGCCTTGATCAGCACCTCGCCCTGGTCGGCGAAGCCCTTGGCCGCCGTCAGCGGCCCCTGGCCGTGCAGCAGCGGCAGCCACTGGCCCTGGCCGTTGGCGTCGAAACGGGCCACGTAGAGCGTGCCATGGTCCAGCAGCTCGGCATTGGCGCGTGCGCCGCCGGGCTGGATCCGGTCGCGGCTGACGAACTTGTAGATGTACTCGAAGCGCGCGTCCTCGCCCGAATACACCACCGCCCGGCCGTCGCGGGTCACGGCCACGGTCGCGCCCTCGTGCGCGGCGCGGCCCAGGGCCGTGCGCTTGACCGGCGTGGAGCTCGGGTTGAGCGGATCGATCTCGACCACCCAGCCGAAGCGGTGCGGCTCGTTCGGGTGCTTGCCGGCGTCGAAGCGCTCGTCGTGTTCGTGCCAGCGGTAGCCCGTCGGATCGCCCTTGCGCAGACCCCAGCGCGCCTCATGGGCGCTCGGTTGCTCCGGGCCCTTGAAGTAGAAAATGAAGTTTTCCTCGCAGGTCAGGTAGGTGCCCCAGGGCGTGATGCCGCTGCCGCAGTTGTTCAGCGTGCCCAGCACGCGCCGGCCGCTGGTATCGGCCGCGGTCTTCATCAGCGCATGGCCGGCCGCCGGGCCGCTCACCGCCATGGGCGTGCTGGCCGTGATGCGGCGCGCCCAGGGCGAGGGCAGCACGACGCGCCACTGGCCATCCTGCTGCTCGACCTCCAGCACCGAGACGCCGTGCGCGGCCTGGGCCTTGCGCACCTTGGCCGCGCTCCAGGTCTTCATGCCGTCCGGATGCAGCAGGCCGTCGTCCACGTACTCGTGGTTCATCACCAGCAGACCGTTCTTCGAACCATCCTGGGGGAAATAATGGATGCCGTCGTGATGCATGCCGAGCTGGGCCTCCTGCTCGGCGGCCGTGTTGCTGGCATCGGGCTTGAATTTGGGCAGGTCGCCCGACAGGCCGACCGGGTCGCCCCAGGGCGCGATCACCTGGGCCACATAGCCCTCGGGCACCACGATGCTGTCGGCCGTGGACACCGGCACGCCCTTGAAGCCCAGCAGCGACTTGCCGCCTTCGGCCGGCGTGGCGCAGCCGGCGAGGCCGGCGAACAGCCCGCCCACGGCGGCCGCCATGCCGCCCTTGACGAACAGGCGGCGCGCGGGGTCCGACACTTCGTGGATGCTGGGGTTGATGGAGCGGTTGGAATCCTCCATCCGGCTGAAATCCTTGCTCATGGCGCTGTCTCTCCCGGGTATGAACAGGGCGATGTTGCGCAAGCCGCGTGACGCGGAAATGTCCGAGGCATGACGGGTTCGTGACAAGGCGGCCCTGCTGCAGCGGTCGCCGGCATGAATTCAATATTTCAACTATCATTGAAAAATGGAAATGACAGCACTCGACGAGCCGCAGACCGTGCAGGCGCTGGCCGCGCTGGCCCAGCCCCAGCGGCTGCGCGCCTTCCGCGCCCTGGTGGTGGCGGGCCCGGCCGGCCTGACGCCCGGCGCCATGGCCGAGCAGCTGGGCGTGGCGCCCAGTGCCCTGTCGTTCCACCTCAAGGAGCTCGCGCACGCGGGCCTGGTCAGCAGCGAGCCGCGCGGCCGCTACCTGGTCTACCGTGCCAGCTTCGCGCGCATGAACGGCCTGCTGGCCTACCTCACCCAGCACTGCTGCGCCGGCGGCGCCTGCGAGATCGGGCCCGCCGAAGCCGCCTGCCGCAGTTGCTGAAGCCCTCTTTCACTGCCTGGAGATCGCCATGAAACGCTTTCATGTCCACCTGCATGTCGCCGACCTGGACGCCAATATCCGCTTCTATTCGGCGCTGTTCCACCAGCCACCGGCCCGCACCGAGGCCGACTATGCCAAGTGGATGCTGGACGATCCGCCGGTCAACTTCGCGATCTCGACCCGGGGCGCCGCGCCTGGCCTGGACCACCTGGGCATCCAGGTCGACAGCCCCGAGGACCTGGCCGCGCTGAAAGCCCAGGCGCGCCAGGCCGACCTGGCCCTGCTCGACGAAGGCGAGACCGACTGCTGCTATGCGCGCAGCGACAAGCACTGGCTGACCGATCCTCAAGGCCTGGCCTGGGAACAGTTCCAGACGCTGGGCAGCATTCCGGTGTTCGGCCAGGGCAAGGGCACGGCCTGTTGCACGCCCCAGGCCAAGACCGCTGCGGCAGCCGCGCCGGCCTGCTGCGCCCCCTCCACCGCCTCCACCGCCTCCGGTGCCTCCTGCTGCTGAACGCCCCATGACCAACAAGACCACCCGCCCCCTCCAGGTGCTGTTCCTTTGCACCCACAACTCGGCCCGCAGCATCCTGGCCGAGGCCCTGCTCAACCACCTCGGCCAGGGCCGCTTCAAGGCCTATTCCGCCGGCAGCAGCCCGCGCGCCAACCAGCAGCCCAATCCCCTGGGCCTGCAGGTGCTGCAAGGCGCGGGCATTCCCACCGAAGGCCTGCGCAGCAAGAGCTGGGACGAGTTCGCCGGTCCCGATGCGCCGCCCATGGACTTGGTCATCACGGTCTGCGACAGCGCCGCCGGCGAGGCCTGTCCTTACTGGCCCGGCCACCCCGCGACCGCGCACTGGGGCTACCCCGACCCCTCGGCCGGCGAGGCTCCCGACGCGGTGAAGCTCGAAGCCTTCCGCCAGACCCTGCACGCCATGCGCAGACGGCTGGAGCTGCTGGTCAACCTGCCGGCCGAGAAGCTGCAGGCGTCGCGGCTGCAGGACAGCGCACGCCTTCTGGCCCAGAGCGCATGAGCAGCGCCGCGCCCTCTCCCATCGGCGTCGCCGTCCCCCGCGCAAGCACCCTGGGCCGCCAGGCACTGGCCGAGTTCCTGGGCACGGCCGCGCTGCTGTGCGCCGTGATCGGCTCCGGCATCATGGCCGAGCGCCTGTCCGGCGGCAACGCAGGCCTGGCCCTGCTGGCCAACACCCTGGCCACGGTGTTCGCGCTCTATGTGCTGATCGAGACCCTGGGCCCGGTCAGCGGCGCGCATTTCAACCCCCTGGTCACGCTGCTGCTGGGACCGCCCGGCCAGGCCCCGGGCCGCGCGCGCTGGCGCGCCGTGGCGGTCTTCGTCGCCGCCCAGCTGGCCGGCGCCCTGCTCGGCGCCTGGCTGGCCAACGCCATGTTCGAGCTGCCCCTGCTGCAGATCAGCACGCGTCAGCGCGCCGGCGCCCCGTTTGGCTGGGGCCCCTGGCTGGCCGAAGCCGTGGCCACGGCCAGCCTGCTGTTCGTGATCGTGCGCAGCGGCGCGGCCGGCGTGCAGGCCCGGGCCAGCGCCCTGGTCGCCTGCACCATAGGCGCGGCCTACTGGTTCACCGCGAGCACCAGCTTTGCCAACCCAGCCGCCGTGTTCGGCCGCATGTTCAGCGACAGCTTCGCCGGCATCGCGCCGGCCAGCGCCCCGGGCTTCGTGCTCGCGCAAAGCCTGGGCGCCTGGGCCGGCGTCGCCCTGGCACGCCGGCTGGCGCCCGAGGCCTGAACCCTACGCGAAACCTCTTCCATGAGCGACATCACCATCTACCACAACCCCCAATGCGGCACCTCGCGCAACACGCTGGCGCTGATTGGCAACAGCGGCGCCGAGCCGCGCGTCGTCGAGTACCTGAAGACCCCGCCCAGCCGCACCGAACTGCTGGCGCTGATCGCCGCCATCGGCGGCTCCGTGCGCGAAGTCATGCGCAGCAAGGAGGCGCTGTACCAGGAGCTGGACCTGGCCAACCCGGCGCGCAGTGACGACGAGCTGATCGACGCCATGCTGGCCCACCCCATCCTGATCAACCGCCCCATCGTGGTCACGCCGCTGGGCACGCGCCTGTGCCGCCCCTCCGAGGCCGTGCTCGACATCCTGCCCCAGGCGCAACGCGGCGCCTTCAGCAAGGAGGACGGCGAGCCGGTGGTCGACGCGCAGGGTCGCCGCGTGAACCAGGCTTCCGACTGAAGCTGGCAGCGGCGGAGCGCCGCTGCGGCAGCTGCCACTCAAAGGTATGATGATCTTACGATTCCAAACCGAGGAGACAAGGCAGTGAAACAGATCGGCTTCATCGGCGCATCCGGCCTCATGGGCCACGGCATCGCGAAGAACCTGCTCGCCAAGGGCTATGCGCTCTCGCTCACCGTGCACCGCAACCGCGAGGGCGTGGCCGACCTGCTGGCGGCCGGCGCCCGCGAAGTGGCCAACCCGGCCGAGCTCGGCGCCTGCGACGCGGTCATCCTCTGCGTCACCGGCACGCCCCAGGTCGAGGCCTGCCTGGGCGGCGAGCGCGGCCTGCTGTCAGCGGCGCGCGAGGGCTTGGTGGTGATCGACACCTCGACCAGCGAACCCGAGTCCACGGCGCGCCTGGCCGCCCTGTGCCGTGCGCGCGGCGTCACCCTGGTCGACGCGCCGCTGGCGCGCACCCCGGTGGAGGCCGAGCTCGGCAAGCTCAACACCATGGTCGGCGCCGAGCCCGAGGTGTTCGCGCGCATCCAGCCCGTGCTGCAGGCCTATTGCGAGAACATCTTCCATGTCGGCGGCCCCGGCGCGGGCCATGTGATCAAGCTGCTCAACAACTTCGTCGCCCAGGCCATCTGTACCGCCACGGCCGAGGCCTTCGCGGTCGGCGCCAAGGCCGGCGTGGACCTGCAGCAGCTGGTCAAGGTGGTGTCGGCCGGCGCGGTCAACTCGGGCCTGTTCCAGGCCATGGCCAAGACCCTGCAGGGCGATTTCACGGGCCTGAAGTTCGAGCTCGACAACGCGCGCAAGGACCTGCGCTACTACACCCACCTGGCCGAGCAGGTCAACGTGCCCTCCCTGGTCGGCGAAGCCGTGCACCAGAGCCTGGCCACGGCCTCGGCGCTGGGCCAGGGCAAGCAGTTCGTTCCCGCGCTGGTGACGGCGCAGGAGAAGCTCACCGGGGCGCAGATTGCGCCCAGGGCCTAGTCTTGCTGCGCCCCGGAAATTGAAGGCCGAGGGCACGCCCGTCGATGAGCGCGGTGACGGGATGGGGCATGGCGGATCCCCGGACTTGGATCAGTCAAAGCAGCAAAACTGCGTCCATTCGCCGCGAGAGCGCCGACTGGCGGCTGTGCAGGAAGGCCCGCAGCCGTTCGGGGTAGTCCGTACGCACGGCGTCTTGCACAGACGGGCGGACTGAGAGCTGGGCGCGCCAGGCGCTCACCTTGGGCAAACCGTTGAAGAAGCCGAAGTCGCTGATGCCATCGAACAAGTCGAAGTATCTGAAGACGGGGCCGAACACCGCGTCGACGATGCTGAAGCGGCGCCCTGCGAAGTAGGGGCCGGCGCCGAGGATGGATTCGAGCTGCTCGAAGCGCGCCCGGATTTCCTTGGCCTTGGTGGTCAGGGCTCCCTCATCGCTCGCCGAGTAGAAGGCCCAGATCGTGTTCAGAAGCGACGAGCCGAACTCCATCCAGGCACGGTGCCTGGCGCGCTCCAACGGGTTCTCCGGGTGAAGACGAGGGGCCTGCGTCTCGTCCAGGAATTCGCAGATGACGACCGACTCGAAGATCTCCTCGCCGTCCACCAGCAGCACCGGCGTCTTGCCCAGCGGCGAGAGCTCAAGGAACCAGTCCGGCTTGTTCGCCAGATCCACCTCCCTGCGCTCGAAGGGAACACCCTTTTCCCTCAGCACGATCGCTGCGCGCTGCACATAGGGGCATAGGAGGTGGCTAATGAGGGTGAGGTGCGTGGTCACGATGCTCTCCTCAGGTGCGGGGCGCGGGTCGATCGCAGCGACGCATCGCCGACGCGCCATCGTCGAGCAGCCCCAGCAACACCGAGGCCGGTACGTGGCTGCGCGGATCCGTATGCCCCGGCGTCCGCAGTGACTGATTGACTCATGGAATCTCGCAACTCAGTTAAGGATGGCGTGACTGTACGATTGCATAGATGCATAAAAAATAGGCACCAGTGCAAATCATGAATGCAAAAACGCAATACAAGCTCAGTGCAGCCGATCTGGAAACCGTTCTGGCGATGGTTCGGACCGGAACCGTTGCCGCCGCGGGGGAGAGACTGGGAGTGGATGCGTCCACCGTGTTCCGTTCCATTCAGCGCATCGAACGCGGCCTGGGGCAGCGCTTGTTCGAGCGCTCTCGCACTGGCTACGGGCCTTCGGAGCTTGCCCAGGCGCTGGCCGAGCATGCCGAGCAATTGGAAGCCCAACTTGAATCGGCGCGGTCGGTTGCGCAGTTGAGGTCCGAGCAAGTTTCCGGGACCGTCCGCATCACGACGACGGACACGGTCCTGCACGGCCTGGTGGCGCCCGCGCTGAAGGAGCTCCATGCCGCCCACCCCTTGCTGGCGTACGAGTTGCACACGGGCAATGAACTCGCCAGCCTGACCCGGCGCGATGCGGATATTGCGGTGCGAGCCACCAAGCGACCGCCGCAGCACCTGGTCGGGAAGCATGTCGGCCCCATCCGGGTGGCGCTGTTCGCGGCGAAGAAGGGGGCCGTGCGGCGCTACAAGGATGTGGAGGCGGGCAAGGCGCCATGGATTGCGACCGATGACGCGCTGCCCGAGCACCCTTCCGTGCTGTGGCGGAAAAAGCACTTCAAGACAGCGTTGCCGAGCTACCGCGTCAACAGCATCCTGACGGTGATGGAACTCGTGGCTCTGGGGCTGGGTGTGGGTGTGCTGCCCCTATTTCTGGCGCAATCGCATCCTGACCTGGTACAGCTGACCGAGGAGATCGATGAATGCCAAACCGAACTCTGGCTCCTCACACATCCCGAGTCGCGGCATGTCAGGCGAGTGTCAACGGTATTTGGGCACCTGTCACGAACACTGTCTCTGTGAGATGAACGGACTTCCGCGGACAACCGCTTGAACCCAAGGTGGACGCGGACGATGAAAAAACGCGTCAGCGCCATACGCCACAGTTCCGGGCTGGCCTACAAGCGGTAAACCCGCCGCGCATTGCCCCCCAGCACGGAGGCGCGCGCCGCATCTCCCTGGTCTGCCAGCAGGACCTGGGTGTCGGCCCACCAGCGCGCATAGGAGGCGGCGCGCTGCAACACGGGCCAGTCGCTGCCCCAGAGCACGCGCTCGGCTCCGAAAACGGACAGCACATGCCGCCCCCAGCGGCTGGCAGCCCCCGCCGCCGGCGCGGGGCCGGCTTCGGTCAGCAGGCCCGAGAGCTTGCACACGGCCTGGGTCTGCGCGCCCAGGCGCGCCATGTCCTGCGCCCAGGGCTCCCACTGGCCACGCGCAATGTCGGGCTTGGCCGCATGGTCGATCACGATGCGCAGGCGCGGATGCGCCGCAGCCAACGACAGCAAAGCGCCCAGGTGGCGCGGCTGCACCAGCGCATCGAGCACCAGACCATGGGCCGCCATGGCCTGCAAGGCGGGCGCCAGCGCGGGCTGGAGCATCCAGTCCGTGTCCGCGATGTCCTGCAGCATGGGGCGCAGGCCCTTGAGCCTGGGGTGGCGCGCCAGCGCGCCGATGCGGTCTGCTGCATCGGCGGCAAGCAGGTCCACCCAGCCCACCACGCCCAGCACCTGGGGGTGGCTGTCGGCCAGCGCCAGCAAGTGATGGGTTTCCGCTTCGGTCGGCGCGGCCTGCACCAGCACGCCGCCGGCCACGCCGTGCGGGCGGGCTTCGGCCAGCCAGTCCGCCACGTCCACATCGCGGTAGATGGGGCCGAGTTCAGGCGTCAGCCAGCCGTAGTCGCCGCGCGCGAGCCGCCAGCTGTGAAAGTGCGCGTCGACGATCATGGCGTGGGCGCCTCCTGCGGCAGCAATCCCTGCGCGCGCATCTCGCGCCAGAAATCCGCGGGCACGGGGTGGCGCAGCATGGCCTGCGCATCACGCCATTCCGCATCGCGGCGCGCGCCCAGCATCACGATCTCGACCGCCGGATGCGCCAGCGGAAACTGCAGCGCCGCCGCGCGCAAGGGAACGCCGTGGGCCTCGCAGAGGGCTTCGATGCGCGCCGTGCGCTCCACCCACTCGCGTTCCGCCGGCCCGTAGTTGAACAGGCCGCCCCCGCCTTTCACGCCCGTGGCGAGAATGCCCGAGTTGAACACGCCGCCCAGCGCGATGCGCACGCCGCGGCTCGCGCATTGCGGCAGCAGCTGCGGCAGCGCGCTGTGGTCGAGCAGGCTGTAGCGGCCGGCCAGCATCAGCGTGTCCAGTCCGGCATGGCGCAGCACCTGCAGCACCACCGCCACGTCGTTGGTGCCCAGGCCCACGGCGCGGATCATCCCCTCCCGCTTGAGCTGCTGCAGCGCGGGCAGGGTTTCATGGAGCACCTGGCGCAGGACGGCGGGCGCCCGCTCGCCGTGCGTGGCGGCGTCCATGTCGTGCACAAAGGCCACGTCCAGCCGGGACAGGCCCAGCCGCTGCAGGCTGTCCTCGACGCTGCGGCGCACGCCGGCGGCGCTGTAGTCCCAGTGCTGATTGAACGGCAGCACGTCGACATAGCCGTGCTGGTCGCGCGCGGCGCCCGGACTGGCCGTCAGCAGCCGCCCCACCTTGCTGGCCAGCACATAGTCGTCGCGCGGCCTGGCGCGCAGCGCATCGCCCAGCCGCCGCTCGGACAGGCCGTGGCCGTAGTGCGGCGCGGTGTCGAAACTGCGGCAGCCCGAGGCCCAGGCCACCTCCAGCAGCTCGCGCGCATCGCCCTCTTCCACGCGTTCGAAGAGGTTGCCCAGCGGCGCACCGCCCAGTCCCAGAGCCAGGCCATCGGGCTGGCAGGCTTGAAAAACTCCATGAGCCATGAGGGTAATCCCTGGTAAATGATCACCTAGCTTACAGCTAACATGTTAGTTCTGGCGATGAGGAAAACCCGGATGAGCCCCCTCAGGGCGACTTCCTGGTCTTGCCCCATTGCCGCGTATAAGCACCCCCGCCCCATGCTAAAGAACCTGCCTTCGCTGCTCACCCCCGATGCCTTGCACGCCCTGGCAAGCATGGGCCATGGCGACGACCTGGCCATAGTGGACGCCAACTTCCCGGCCGCCCGGGTGGCCCAGTTGAGCGGTGCGCGCCTGGTGCAGCTGGCCGGCGCCAACGCGCCCGAGGCGCTGCGCGCCGTCCTGCAGGTGCTGCCGCTGGACGACTTCGTGCCCGAGGCGGCGTGGACCATGCAGGTGGTGGGCGATCCGGCCGCCGTGCCCGAGGCCGTGGCCGAGTTCCACCGCCTGCTGCAGGACGCGGGCGAGAAGGCCCCTGTCCCGCTGGAGCGCTTCGCCTTCTACGAGCGTGCGCGCTCGGCCTTTGCGATTGTGCGCACCGGAGAGCGCCGCACCTACGGCAACATCCTGCTGCGCAAGGGCGTGATCGGCTGAACCATGAGCACGGCAGCACGCGCCCCCCACGTCAGCCTGCGCGCCCAGGCCTACGCCAGCTTCCAGCAGCAGATCGTGGAAGCCAACATCCGTCCGGGCCAGTTCATTTCGCAGCGCGAGCTAATGCAGCTGCTGGGCATGCCGCTGGGCGCCGTGCGCGAGCTGATCCCGCGCCTGGAAGCGGAGGGACTGCTGCGCACCGTGCCCCAGCGCGGCCTGCAGGTGGCCCATGTCGACCTCAAGCTCATCAACAACGCTTTCCAGCTTCGCCTGCTGCTCGAGCGCGAAGCCGCCCTCAAGTTCGTGAGCACCGTGTCCGACGCCGAGCTGGCCGCATTGGAGGAGGCGCACCTGGACATCGTGCGGCGCGCGCGCCGTGGTCCCATCGACGATCAGCTGCTGACCGACGCCACCACGGTGGACTGGGGCTTGCACGACCTGATGATCGATGCGCTGGACAACGAGCTGATCTCGCAGATCTACCGCGTCAACAGCCTGCGCGTGCGCCTCATCAAGCTCGAAGGCTCGCTGCTGTCGGCCGAGGTGCTGCTGCCTGCGATGGAAGAGCACCTCTGGTTCATCGATGCGCTCAAGCGCCGCGATCCCGTCGCCGTTGCCGAGCGGCTGAACCACCACATCGAAAGCGCGCACCGTCGCGTGCTAGGACTGCCACGGCCCGAACTGCCGTGGTCCATGGAGCACCTCAAATAATGCCAACCTCCCTCTCCCCCGGCCATGCGGCCCCGTTTCGCGGCATCTGGCCCGCCCTGCTGACCCCGCTGAACCCCGACCTGAGCATAGACCACGCCAGACTGATCAGGCACTGCCAGCGGCTGCTCGACGCCGGCTGCGGCGGGGTCACGCCGTTCGGCACCACGGGCGAAGGCCCGTCCTTTTCCCTGGCCGAGCGCCGCGCAGCGGTGGACGCCCTGGTTGCCGGCGGCATCCCGGCCTCGCGCATCCTGGTCTCGACCAGCTGCGCGGCCCTGCCCGAGACGCTGGAGTTGACCCGCCACGCGCTGTCCATCGGCGCGCACGGCTGCCTGATGCTGCCGCCGTTCTTCCTCAAGGGCGTGCCGGACCAGGGTGTCATCGACGCCTACCGCTACGTGATCGACGGCGCAGCCGACGCCCGCCTGCGGCTTTACCTCTACCACATCCCCCAGGTGGCGGGCGTGGGTCTGTCGCACCATGTCATCGCCACGCTCAAGAGGCTCTATCCCGACACCATCGTCGGCATCAAGGACAGCTCGTGCGACACCGCGCACTCGGTGGCGCTGGCCGAAGCCTTCATGCCCGAGCTGATGGTCTATGTCGGCAACGAACCCGACCTGCCCGAGATGGGCCGCCGGGGCAGCACCGGTGCGGTGAGCGGCATTGCCAACTTCATGCCCCGGCTGGTCGATCGCCTGGTGATGCAGTCCGGCGCCCCCACAACCTCAGCCGAGCGCGAGCGCGTCCAGCAGCTGATTGCCCTGCTGGGCGGCTATGCCCTGATGCCCGCGCTCAAGGGCGTGATGAGCATCCTGGACCAGGACCCGGCGTGGCTGCGCGTGCGCCCTCCCCTGCTGGCGCTGAACCCCCAGGAACTGCGGACGCTGGAAGAACAGCTGCGCAGCTTCGGCATCGACACCCGGACGGACTGACCGCCACCCTCACACCCCAACGACAAAGGAGACACGCATGAAAGCTTCCCTGATCCGCCGCGGCGTGCTGGCCGCCGCTTCGGCGCTCGCCTTGGCCGGCGCCCTGCTGCCCGCCGCGCAGGCGCAGACCAAGACGGTGCTGCGCATCTCGACCCCGGCCGTGCCCGACGACTGGCACGCCAAGATGTGGACGGTGTTCAAGGACTCGCTCGAAAAGAGCGCTCCTGGCGAGTTCGACGTGCAGATCAACCTCAACGCCTCGCTGTTCAAGCAGGGCACCGAGCCCGCCGCCATGGCCAGAGGCAACCTGGAGCTGTCGGCCATCTCGGCGTTCGACATCGCCAAGCTCGTGCCGGAGTTCTCCATCTTCACGGCCGGCTACATCATCCGGGATCCGCAGCACCAGCAAAAGGTGTTCAACGGCCCCATCGGCGCCGAGATGTTCAAGACCGTGTCGGAGAAGATGGACGTGACGCCGCTGGCCACCGCGTACCTCGGCACCCGGCAGGTCAACCTGCGCGAGCCGCGCAACGTCAGGACGCCGGCCGACCTCAAGAACGTGAAGCTGCGCATGCCCGGCTCCAAGGAATGGCTGTTCCTCGGCGAGGCGCTGGGCGCCACCGCCACGCCGCTGGCCTTCGGCGAGGTATACCTGGGCCTCAAGACCGGCACCATCGACGGACAGGACAATCCCCTGCCCTCCGTGCGCGCCGCCAAGTTCTATGAAGTGACCAAGCAGATCGTGCTGACCAGCCATCTGGTGGACGGCATCTTCATCGCCATCTCCAACAAGTCCTACAACGCCATGAACGCGGCGCAGAAGCAGAAGGTCCAGGCGGCCGCGCAGGCCGCAGCGACCTACAACAACGAGAACCGCCTCAAGGATGAGGCGCAACTGGTGGACTTCTTCAAGCAGCAGGGCCTGCAGGTCATCACGCCCGACGTGGACGCCTTCCGCAAGTCGGTGCAGACCGCCTACCAGAACTCCGAGTACGCCAAGGTCTGGCCCAAGGGGCTGGTCGAGCGCATCAACGCCACGAAATGAGCATGAAAAGCTGGCCGAAGAAGGCTGCCGACGCGATGGGCGGCGGTCTGTTCCTGGCCCTGTTCATCGTGTTCGTGATCCAGATCACGGCACGGTTCGGCTTCGACAAGCCGCTGGCCTGGACCGACGAAGCCGCCGTGGTCCTGTACATCTGGGTCATTCTCTGGGCGGCGGCCTTCGTCGTGCCCGAGCGCGAGCATGTGGTGTTCGACCTGGTCTGGAACAGCGTCAGCCGGCGCACCCGGCGGGCGATGCAGATCGTGGGCAACCTGCTGATCGGCGGCCTGGCGCTCTACGCCATTCCGGCCAGCTGGGACTATGTGCGGTTCATGGCACGCGAAGGCACGCCCGTGCTGGGCCTGCCCTTCATGTGGGTGTTCCTCCCCTTCGTGCTGCTGCTGGTGGCACTGGTCGTCCGCTCCGCCTGGGCCATCTGGAACGCGGTCCGGGGGGTGGGTCTTGAAGCGGAGCTGCGCATATGACATACGGACTCCTGGCTCTTGTTCTGGTTCTCGTGGCCGGCATGCTGCTGCGCATGCCGATCGGCTTTTCGATGCTGGCCTCAGGCATCGCCTACCTGGTGGTCAAGCGCCAGGACATCGGCCTGGTGGTCGAACAGGTGGGCAACGGCTTGTACAACAGCTATGTGCTGCTGGCGGTGCCGCTCTTCGTGTTCGCGGCCAGCATCATGAACGCCGGCACGGTGAGCGAGCGCCTGTTCGACTTCTGCCGCATCCTGGTCGGACGCCTGCGCGGCGGCCTGGCCCAGGTGGACATCCTGGTCAGCGTGGTGTTCTCGGGCATGAGCGGCAGCGCCATCGCCGATGCGGCCGGCCCCGGCCTGGTGACCATCAAGCAGATGCTCAAGAAGCCTGAGTATTCGCGCGGCTTCGCCGGTGCCGTGGTGGTGGCCAGCGCCACGCTAGGCCCCATCATTCCTCCCTCCATCCCGATGGTGATCTACGCCCTGGTGTCGGGCGCTTCGGTCGGCGCCCTGTTCCTGGGCGGCGTGCTGCCGGGCTTTCTGATGGCGCTGCTGATGATGGTCGTGGTGCACTTCATCGCCGTGAAGCGCAATATGCCGCGCGAGGCCAAGGTACCGCGCAGCGAATGGCCCACCATCCTGTTTCGCGGCGCGCTGCCGCTGTCCATACCCATCGTGCTGCTGGGCGGCATCTACTCGGGCGCCTTCACCCCCACGGAAGCCGCCGCGGTGGCCGCCTTTCACGCCCTGGTCCTGGCCGGCGTGATCTACCGCGCCCTGAGCTGGCGCAGCTTCTGGGGCGTGGTGCTGGAGTCGACCCGCAGCAGCGCCGTGATCACCATGATCCTGGCTGGCTCCTTCATGCTCAACTACGCGTTCACCGCGGAAGGCGTGCCGCAGGCCATGGCGCAGTGGGTCGACAGCATGCAGCTGTCGCAAATCGGCTTCCTGCTGCTGGTCAACCTGATGTTCCTGGTGCTGGGCTGCTTCCTCGATGTGTCGGTGCTGCTGCTGGTGTTCGTACCCATGCTGCTGCCCGCTGCCAAGCTGCTGGGCGTGGACCTGGTGCACTTCGGCGTGCTGGTGGTGCTCAACATGATGATCGGCCTGATCCACCCGCCGTTTGGCATGCTGCTGTTCGTGACCAAGGCGCTGACCGGCATCCCGATTGGCGAAATGATGAAGGAAGGCTGGCTGTTCCTGGTCATGCTGCTCATGTTGCTGCTGGCCATGACGGTCTTCCCCGAGATCGTGCTGTGGCTGCCCAAGACCATGGGCTACGGAGCGAAATAGTGGCGCGCGACGAGAAACCCGTGGCGCCCGCCGAGGTGGTCTGCGTCGCCAGCTGGAATGCCGACCTGATTTCGAGGGTCACGCGGCCCGTCGCCCGCGGTGAGACGCTGATGGCGAGCGCCTTCAGCATCAGCCCGGGCGGCAAGGGCAGCAACGCCGCCGTCGCCGCCGCGCGCCAGGGCGCGCGCGTGGCGCTCATTGCGCGCATCGGCGACGACGATTTCGGGCGCATGGGCATGCAGCTCTGGCACGCCGAGGGCATAGACACCACCCATGTCGAACAGGCCGCCGGCGAGCACAGCGGCGTGGCGCAGATCCTGGTTTACGACGATGGCGACAACAGCATCGCCGTGGCGCCCGGCGCCGGCAGCGGACTGGGTGCGCGGCAGGTGCAGGGCGCGCGCGACCAGCTCGCGCGCTGCAAGCTCGTCATGGCCTCGTGCGAGGTGCCTCTGCCCGCCACGCTGGAGGCCTTTCGCATCGCCCGCGAGGCCGGTGCGCGGACCGTACTCAACCCCGCGCCCGCCCGCCCCCTGCCGGACGAACTGCTGGCCCTGGTGGACGTGCTCACGCCCAACGAGACCGAACTGCGGGCGCTGGCCGGCCTGGACGCCGATGTCCCGGTCGCCGACGCCGCCCTTGCCCTGCTGGCGCGCGGCCCGCGCGCCGTGCTGGTGACGCTGGGCGCGGCCGGCTGCCGGCTGTTTGAAGGCGGCCAGCCGCCCCTCGGCCTGGCCGGCCGGACCATGCCCGTGACCGACACCATAGGCGCGGGCGACACCTTCACCGGCGCCCTGGCCGCGGCCCTGGCGCGCGGCGAAGCGCTGCAGACCGCCATGCGCTGGGCCAACGCCGCGGCCGCCCTGTCCGTCACGCGTCGTGGCGCCATAGACGGCATGCCCACGCGGGCCCAGGTGGCCGAGCAGTTGCAGCAGCCCTAGCCGGGCGCGCAGCGCGCGCCGGCCATGCCTGGCGACGGCGCGCGCTATCCCGCCCGCACCGCCTGCGCCAGGCGTTCGGCGCAGGCCTGGGCCTGGGCCGGGTCGCGCGCCTCCACCATCACGCGCAGCAGCGGCTCGGTGCCGCTGGCGCGGATCAGCACGCGCCCGCTCTGGCCCAGTTCGGCCTCGACCGCGCGCTGGGCCTCGGCCAGGCCGGCACTGGCCTTCCAGTCCTGGCCGGGCGCGAGCCGCACGTTGATCAGGGTCTGCGGGAACAGGGTGACGCCGGCCAGCAACTCGGCCAGGGTCTTGCCGCTGCCCACGCAGGCCTGCAGCACCTGCAATGCGCTGATCAGGCCATCGCCCGTGGTGTGCTTGTCCAGCGCCAGCAGGTGGCCCGAGCCCTCGCCGCCGAGCAGCCAATGGTGCTGGTGCAACTCCTCGAGCACGTAGCGGTCGCCGACCCTGGCGCGCACGAACTTCACACCCTTGGCCTTGAGCGCGAGCTCCACGGCCATGTTGGTCATCAGCGTACCCACGGCGCCCGGCACGTCCTCGTCGCGCGCAATGCGGTCGGCGACCATCAGGTACAGCAGCTCGTCGCCGTTGTACAAACGCCCCGTCGCATCGACCAGTTGCAGGCGATCGGCGTCGCCGTCCAGCGCCACGCCGTAGTCGGCCTTGTGCGCCTTGACGGCCTCGACCAGGGCCTGCGGGTGCGTGGCGCCGACCTCGTGGTTGATGTTCAGGCCGTCGGGCGCGCAGCCTATGGCCACGACCTCGGCGCCCAGTTCGTGGAATACCTTGGGCGCGATGTGGTAGGCCGCGCCGTGCGCAGCGTCGACCACGATCTTCAGGCCCCTGAGCGTGAGGTCGTGCGAGAAAGTGCTCTTGCAGAACTCGATGTAGCGGCCGGCCGCGTCGTCCAGGCGCCGCGCCTTGCCCAGGCTGGCCGAGTCGACCCACATGGGCGGCTCCTCCAGCGCGGCCTCCACCGCCTGCTCCCAGGCGTCGGGCAGCTTGGCGCCCTGGGCGCTGAAGAACTTGATGCCGTTGTCGGGGAACGGGTTGTGGCTGGCGCTGATGACCACACCCAGGCTGGCGCGCTGGGCGCGCGTGAGGTAGGCCACGGCGGGCGTGGGCACGGGGCCGAGCAGCACCACGTCCACCCCGGCGGAATTGAAGCCGGACTCTAGCGCGCTCTCCAGCATATAGCCCGAGATGCGCGTGTCCTTGCCGATCAGCACCGTGGGATGCGCCTCGCTGCGCTTGAGCACGCGGCCCACGGCATGCGCCAGGTGCAGCGCGAAGTCGGGCGTGATCGGGGCCTGGCCCACGGTGCCGCGGATGCCGTCGGTGCCGAAGTATTTGCGCGTCATTTTTCTGTTCCCTTGACTGTGAATAGTCCCGTCGATTCTAGGATGCCCCCTGCGGCCGTCCCGGGTGCCCTCAGGCCGCCGCCTGCATGGCCTGCCAGACCTGCAGCGCCTGCACGGTCTCGCGCACATCGTGCACGCGCACGATGGCCGCACCGCGCTCCACGGCCAGCAGGGCCGCGGCCACGCTGGGCACCAGGCGCTCCTGCGGCGGCAGGGGCTGGCCGCCCACGGCGGTCACGGCGCCCAGCGAGGACTTGCGCGACCACCCCAGCAGCAGTGGGTAGCCCAGGGCCAGCAGCTCGGCCTGGCGCGCCAGCAGGCTGAAGTTCTGCGCCACCGTCTTGCCGAAACCGCAGCCCGGATCCAGCGTGATGCGCTCCTTGCGCACCCCCAGCCCCTGCAGCCGTTCGGCCGCCTCGCGCAGGAAGGCGCTCACCTGGGGCAGCACCTCGCCCGCCATGGGACGGGCCTGCATGCTGGCCGGCTCGCCGTGCATGTGCATCAGGCAGACGCCGCAGCGCGGGTGGCGCGCCACCACATTGGCCGCATCGCCCTGGCGCAGCGCCCAGATGTCGTTGACGATGTCGGCGCCCTGGTCCAGCACGGCCTGCATGACCTCGGGCTTGTAGGTGTCGACCGACAGCGGCACGCCCAGGCTGGCCGCCTCGCGCACCAGCGGCACCACGCGGGCCAGTTCCTCGTCCAGCGGCACGGCCGGCGCACCGGGGCGCGTCGATTCGCCGCCGATGTCCAGGATATGGGCGCCCTGCTCGATCAGCCGCTCGCAGTGGCGCAGGGCCTGGGCCGTGGTCGCGTGGCGGCCGCCGTCCGAGAAGGAGTCGGGCGTGACGTTGACGATGCCCATGACCCGGGGCTGGCTCAGGTCGATGTCGAAGCGGCTGGTCTGCCAGATCATGAGGCGGGAATCCGATTGAGCGAAGGAAAGAAAAAACGGGGCCGAAGCCCCGTGCGCTACGCCAGCGGGCCTTCAGGCCACGCCGGTCGCCGGATCGGTCTTGACAGCCGGCGAGCCGCCGGTACCGCCACTGCCCGACGAGGGCGTGCGCGGCGTCCAGTCCTTCGGGGGACGCGGCTCGCGGCCGGCCATGATGTCGTCGAGCTGCTCGCTGTCTATGGTTTCCCACTCCAGCAGGGCCTTGGCCATGGCGTGCATCTTGTCGCTGTTCTGCTCGATCAGGCGGCGCGCCAGGTTGTACTGCTCGTCGATGATGCGGCGCACCTCGGCGTCGACCTTCTGCATGGTCTGCTCGCTCATGTTGGTGGTCTTGGTGACCGAGCGGCCCAGGAACACCTCGCCTTCGTTCTCCGCATAGACCATGGGGCCCAGCGCGTCGGTCATGCCGTAGCGCATGACCATGTCGCGCGCGATCTGCGTGGCGCGCTCGAAGTCGTTGCTGGCGCCGGTGGTCATCTGGTGCATGAACACCTCTTCGGCGATGCGGCCGCCGAACAGCATGCTGATCTGGTTCAGCATGAAGTCCTTGTCGTAGCTGTAGCGGTCCTTCTCGGGCAGGCTCATGGTCACGCCCAGGGCCCGGCCGCGCGGGATGATGGTGACCTTGTGCACCGGGTCGCACTTGGGCAGCAGCTTGCCGATCAGGGCGTGGCCGGACTCGTGGTAGGCCGTGTTGCGACGCTCCTCCTCGGGCATGACCATGCTCTTGCGCTCGGGGCCCATGATGATCTTGTCCTTGGCCTTCTCGAAGTCCTGCATCTCGACCACGCGCGCATTGCGGCGCGCGGCCATCAGTGCGGCCTCGTTGCACAGGTTGGCCAGGTCGGCGCCGCTCATGCCTGGCGTGCCGCGCGCGATCACCTCGGCCTTGACGTCCTGGCCGATCGGGATCTTGCGCATGTGGACGTTGAGGATCTGCTCGCGGCCGCGGATGTCGGGCAGGGTCACGTAGACCTGGCGGTCGAATCGGCCCGGGCGCAGCAGGGCCGCGTCCAGGATGTCGGGCCGGTTGGTCGCGGCGACCACGATCACGCCCAGGTTGGTCTCGAAGCCGTCCATCTCGACCAGCATCTGGTTGAGCGTCTGCTCGCGCTCGTCGTTGCCGCCGCCCAGGCCGGCGCCACGCTGGCGGCCCACGGCGTCGATCTCGTCGATGAAGATGATGCAGGGGGCGTTCTTCTTGGCGTTCTCGAACATGTCGCGCACGCGCGCCGCGCCCACGCCGACGAACATCTCTACGAAGTCCGAGCCCGAGATGCTGAAGAACGGCACCTTGGCCTCGCCGGCGATGCCCTTGGCCAGCAGGGTCTTGCCGGTGCCGGGCGGGCCGACCAGCAGCAGGCCGCGCGGGATGCGGCCGCCGAGCTTCTGGAATTTCTGCGGGTCCTTGAGGAAGTCGACGACCTCCTTGACCTCCTCCTTGGCCTCGTCGCAGCCCGCGACGTCGGCAAAGGTGACCTGGTTGTTGTTCTCGTCGAGCATGCGCGCCTTGCTCTTGCCGAAGCTGAAGGCGCCGCCCTTGCCGCCGCCCTGCATCTGGCGCATGAAGTAGACCCAGACGCCGATCAGCAGCAGCATCGGGCCCCAGCTGACCAGCAGGGTCATGAGCAGCGAGCCCTCCTCGCGCGGCTTGACGTCGAATTTCACGCCGTTGGCGATCAGGTCGCCGACCAGGCCGCGGTCGAGGTAGGTGGCCGTGGTGCGCACGCGCCGGTCATCGGTGGTGGTGGCGACGACCTCGGTCGTGCCCTGGCCCTCGTGGATGGTCGCCGTCCGCACGCGGTTGTTGCGCACTTCCTCCAGGAAATCGGAGTAGGCCATGTAGCCCGCACCCGCGGTGCCACGGGTGTCGAACTGCTTGAACACCGTGAACAGCACCATGGCAATCACCAGCCAGACGGCGATTTTCGAGAACCACTGATTATTCAAGCCAGGCTCCAGTCACAAAAACTTCAGCAATATGCATTAACTGGAGTTCATTTTAGGCGCTTCAAGCCAGCCGGCCATGGATTTTGCCCATAGCGGCCATAGACACAGCAAGGATTTACCGGCGGTTTCAAGCCGGTTTGACCGCGGTCAAGCCGGCGCCCGCTTCAGGCCAATGCCCACCAGGAAGGTCTCCGAGGACTTGTCGCGCGAGGCCTTGGGCTTGATCGGCTTGACCACGCGGAAGGTCTCCTTGAACAGCTTGACCAGCTGGCTGTAGCCGCTGCCATGGAACACCTTGACCACCAGCGCCCCGTCCGGCTTCATGTGGTTCTGGGCGAATTCCACGGCCAGCTCGACCAGGTGGGCGATGCGCGCGGCGTCGGCCGACTCGATGCCCGAGAGGTTGGGCGCCATGTCCGAAACCACGACATCGGCCTGGCGGCCGGCCACCGCCGCCTCGAGGCTGGCCAGCACCTCGGGCTCGCGGAAATCGCCCTGCAGGAAGCTGACGCCCTCGATAGGCTCCATGGGCAGGATGTCCAGGCCGATGATGATGCCGGCCAGCTCGCCCACGGCGGCGCCGGAGGGCGAAAGTCGGCGGCGCAGGTACTGGCTCCAGGCGCCCGGGCTGGAGCCCAGGTCCACCACCAGCTGGCCGGGCTTGATCAGGTGCAGGGCCTCGTCGATTTCCTTGAGCTTGTAGGCCGCGCGGGCCCGGTAGCCCTCCTTCTGGGCGAGCTTGACGTAGGGGTCGTTGACATGGTCGTTGAGCCACGCCTTGTTGACCTTTTTACTCTTCGTTTTGACTTTCATACATGTGGATTGTCCCTCGGCCCGCGGACAGGCCCCGGAGATAATACGGTTATGCCTCAAATTCAACTTACCCCCGCCCAGCGCAAGGTGCACCGCGCCGAAGCCCACCACCTCGACCCGGTGGTCATGATCGGCGGCGACGGACTGACGCCCGCGGTCCTCAAGGAGGCCGACGCGGCCCTGAACGCCCATGGGCTGATCAAGATCCGCGTGCTCGGCGACGACCGCGTGGCGCGCGAAGCCATGTACCAGCAGCTCGCCGACCAGCTCGGCGCCGCCCCCATCCAGCACATCGGCAAGCTGCTGGTGCTGTGGCGTCCCATGCCCGAAAAGGAAAAGGTGATCGACGAGGACCGCAAGCCCGGTCCGCGCGACTTCAAGGTGCTCAAGTACAGCAAGCGCGGCGGCCAGCGGCCCGAGGTTCGCACCCTGCGCGTGCTCGGCAACCAGCGGCTCACGCCGGGCGGCCAGATCAAGCGCGCCAAGCCCAAGCAGAAGTCGGTCAAGAAGCGCAGCCAGGGCTAAAAGCATGAGTGCACCCGGAGAGGCAGCGCAGCGCAACGTCATCTGCATGAAATGGGGCACGAAATACGGCCCCGAGTATGTCAACCGGCTCTACGCCATGGTGCGCCGGCACCTGCGCGGCCCGTTCCGCATGGTCTGCCTGACCGACGACCCCAAGGGCATACGCCCCGAGGTCGATTGCTTTGCCATTCCGCCGCTGGACCTGCCGCCCGGCATCCCCGAGCGCGGCTGGACCAAGCTGGTGTCCTTCGCCGCCGACCTGCACGGCCTCAAGGGCACGGCCCTGTTCCTGGACGTGGACGTGGTCATCGTCGGCAGCCTGGACGCCTTCTTCGAGCAGCCCGGCGAGTTCCTGATCATCCACGACTACAAGCGGCCCTGGCGCGTCACCGGCAACTCCTCGGTCTACCGCTTCGAGCTCGGCGCCCATCCCGACGTGCTCGAGTACTTCCGCAGCCATGTCGAGGAAATCCGCGCCAAGTACCGCAACGAGCAGGCCTATCTGTCCGACTTCCTGCACCGGCAGGGCAAGCTGGCCTACTGGCCGGCCGCCTGGTGCCCCAGCTTCAAGTACCACAGCATTCCGCGCTGGCCCAGCAACTACTGGAAGGCGCCCTACGTGCCGCCGGACGCGCGCATCGTGATCTTCCACGGCGAGTGCAACCCGCCTGACGCCCTGGCCGGCCGGCGCAACCGGCGCTTGCGCTTCATCCAGCCGGCACGCTGGGTGGCCGAACACTGGCGGGAGTGAGCCGCGGCAGGCGGCGCCGGCTCAGGCGGGCGAGCGGCGCGCCAGCCGCCACAGCAGGGCCGTGGCGCACAGCCATTGCAGCAAGTACAGGCCGCTGCCGACGCCATGCCAGAGCCGCAGGTTCTCGCGCGCCACGATACGCGGGGCGACCGAGAACTCCGACAGCAGGGCCAGCAGCAGGCCGCCGGCCACGAGGAACAGCAAGGCGCTGCGCTCGGCCGCCGCCCCGTCATCGCCGCGCAGGGACATGAGCAGCAGCAAGCCGCAGACCAGGGACACCCAGGTCTGGGCGCCGAACAGCCGGGCCGCCATGCCGCCGGCCTGGGCCGGGCTGGGCAGGTGGGCAAACAGCAGCGGCACGACCAGGAATCCTATGGTCGTCAGGCTGCCCCACCAGCAGGCGGCGAACAGGACCGGCAGGCGGTGCATCAGAGGTAAGAGACCGCCACGATCTCGTAGCGCTTGAGGCCACCCGGCGCCTGCACCTCGGCGGTGTCGCCCTCCTCCTTGCCGATCAGCGCGCGTGCGATCGGGCTGCTGATGTTGATCAGGCCCAGCTTGAGGTCGGCCTCGTCCTCGCCCACGATCTGGTAGGTGACGGCGTCGCCGCTGGCCTCTTCCTCGAGCTCGACCGTGGCGCCGAACACCACCTTGCCGCCCGCGTCCACCGAGGACGGGTCGATGATCTGGGCCGCCGAGAGCTTGCCCTCGATCTCCTGGATGCGGCCTTCGATGAAGCCCTGGCGGTCCTTGGCGGCCTCGTACTCGGCGTTCTCGCTCAGGTCGCCCTGGGCGCGCGCCTCGGCAATGGCGTTGATGACCGAGGGGCGGTCCACGGTCTTGAGGCGGTGCAGCTCGTGCTTGAGCTTTTCCGCGCCGCGCTTGGTGATAGGAATGGTGGCCATGTCATGCTCCAAGGTTCTTCGGCCATCGCGTGCCGGGCGATGGCGTCGGGGCCGGCACGGCATTCGGCGCCGGGCCCGGGCAAAAAAGGAAACCGCCGAGCGTTGCCGTCCGGCGGTGTCTGTGTCTCGCCATTATGCCGCGATTGCAGGGGCCGCGCGCGGCCCCGCAAGCGGGATCAGGCGGCCAGCTGGGTGTGCATTTCCTGCACCGAAATCACGTCGAGCAGGTTCATGTGCTTCATGCCCTCGACCGCAGCTTCGGCGCCGGCGATGGTGGTAAAGGTGGTCACGCGGGCCAGCAGCGCCGAAGTGCGGATGGCGCGCGAGTCGGCGATCGCGTTGCGGCGCTCCTCGACCGTGTTGATGACCAGGGCAATCTCGTTGTTCTTGATCATGTCCACGATGTGCGGTCGGCCCTCGGTGACCTTGTTCACCACCTGCACCGGCACGCCGGCCGCGGCGATCGCGGCCGCCGTGCCCTTGGTCGCCACGAGCTCGAAGCCCAGGCCGACGAGCTCGCGGGCCACGGCCACGGCGCGCGCCTTGTCGCCGTTCTTCACAGTGAGGAACACCTTGCCCGAGGTCGGCAGCTTGGTACCGGCGCCCAGCTGGCTCTTGACGAAGGCCTCGCCGAAGGTGCGACCCACGCCCATGACTTCGCCGGTGGACTTCATCTCGGGACCCAGGATGGTGTCCACGCCGGGGAACTTGACGAAGGGGAAC
Organism: Ramlibacter sp. 2FC; assembly: GCF_005503345.1. Lineage (NCBI taxonomy): Bacteria > Pseudomonadati > Pseudomonadota > Betaproteobacteria > Burkholderiales > Comamonadaceae > Ramlibacter > Ramlibacter sp. 2FC. The sequence goes on along the minus strand of NZ_SCMM01000007.1, from coordinate 35,744 downwards.
ACGGCTTCCTTGACGCTGAAGTACGGCGGCGTCACCTCGCGCGTGATGCCCTGCGCGGCCAGCGACTGGCCGGCCATGCAGCGCGCCGCCACCTTGGCCAGCGGGATGCCGGTGGCCTTGGAGACGAAGGGCACGGTGCGCGAGGCGCGCGGGTTCACCTCCAGCACGTAGATCACGTCCTGGCCGTCGATGTTCTGGATCGCGAACTGCACGTTCATCAGGCCGACCACGTTCAGCGACGCCGCCATGGCCGCCGTCTGGCGCTTGATCTCGGCCACGGTTTCGGCGCTCAGGCTGTAGGGCGGCAGCGAGCAGGCCGAGTCGCCGCTGTGCACGCCGGCCTGCTCGATGTGCTCCATCACGCCGCCGATGAAGGTCTTGCCTTCCGGGTCGCGCAGGCAGTCGACGTCGCACTCGATGGCGTCGTTGAGGAAGCGGTCCAGCAGCACCGGCGAGTCGTTGCTGACCTTCACGGCCTCGCGCATGTAGCGCTCGAGGTCGCGCTGCTCGTGCACGATTTCCATGGCGCGGCCGCCCAGCACGTAGCTGGGGCGCACCACCAGCGGGTAGCCCAGGGCGGCGGCCTTCTCCAGCGCCTCGGCCTCGGTGCGCGCCGTGGCGTTGGGCGGCTGGCGCAGGCCCAGCTCGTGCAACAGCTTCTGGAAGCGCTCGCGGTCCTCGGCCGCATCGATCATGTCGGGGCTGGTGCCTATGATGGGCACGCCCTCGGCCTCCAGGCCCAGGGCCAGCTTGAGCGGCGTCTGGCCGCCGTACTGCACGATCACGCCGGCCGGCTTTTCCTTGTCGACGATCTCGAGCACGTCCTCCAGCGTCAGCGGCTCGAAGTACAGGCGGTCCGAGGTGTCGTAGTCGGTCGACACGGTCTCGGGGTTGCAGTTGACCATGATGGTCTCGTAGCCGTCCTCGCGCATGGCGAGTGCCGCGTGCACGCAGCAGTAGTCGAACTCGATGCCCTGGCCGATGCGGTTGGGACCGCCGCCGAGCACCATGATCTTCTTGTTGCTGGTCGGCTCGGCCTCGCACTCGTCCTCGTAGGTCGAGTACATGTAGGCGGTGTTGGTCGCAAACTCGGCGGCGCAGGTGTCCACGCGCTTGTAGACCGGCCGCACGTTCAGCGCGCGGCGCGCCTCGCGCACCGCCTTGTCGCTGGTCTTGAGCAGCTTGGCCAGGCGGCGGTCGGAGAAGCCCTTTTGCTTGAGCGTGCGCAGGGTCACGGCGTCGAGCGCGGCCAGCGCGCCCTCGCCCCCATTCGGCGCTTTTTCGGCGGCCAGCTGGTCGAGCTCGAGCTCGATCTTCACGATCTCCTCGATCTGCACCAAGAACCACTTGTCGATCTTGGTGAGGTCGTGCACCTCGTCCAGCGTCATCCCCATGGCGAAGGCGTCGCCCACGTACCAGATGCGCTCGGGGCCAGGCTCGCCGAGCTCCTTCTCGATCACCTCGCGGTCCTGGGTCTTCTCGTTCATGCCGTCGACACCGACCTCCAGGCCGCGCAGCGCCTTCTGGAACGACTCCTGGAAGGTGCGGCCCATGGCCATGACCTCGCCGACCGACTTCATCTGCGTGGTCAGGCGGCTGTCGGCAGCCGGGAACTTCTCGAACGCGAAGCGCGGGATCTTGGTCACCACATAGTCGATGCTGGGCTCGAAGCTCGCGGGCGTGGCGCCGCCCGTGATCTCGTTGCGCAGCTCGTCCAGCGTGTAGCCCACGGCCAGCTTGGCCGCCACCTTGGCGATCGGGAAGCCCGTGGCCTTGGAGGCCAGCGCCGAGGAACGCGACACGCGCGGGTTCATCTCGATCACGATCATGCGGCCGTCCTTCGGGTTGACCGAGAACTGCACGTTGGAGCCGCCGGTGTCGACACCGATCTCGCGCAGCACGGCCAGGCTGGCGTTGCGCATGATCTGGTATTCCTTGTCGGTCAGCGTCTGGGCCGGTGCCACGGTGATCGAATCGCCGGTGTGCACGCCCATGGGATCGAGGTTCTCGATCGAGCAGATGATGATGCAGTTGTCCTTCTTGTCACGCACCACCTCCATCTCGTACTCTTTCCAGCCCACCAGCGATTCCTCGATCAGCAGCTCGCTGGTCGGCGAGGCTTCCAGGCCGCGCTTGCAGATGGTCTCGAACTCTTCGGGGTTGTAGGCGATGCCGCCGCCGGTGCCGCCCAGCGTGAAGCTGGGGCGGATCACGGTGGGGAAGCCCACGCTCTTCTGCACGGCCCAGGCCTCCTCCATGCTGTGGGCAATGCCGGAGCGCGCCGAGCCCAGGCCGATGCGGGTCATGGCGTCCTTGAACTTGAGGCGGTCCTCGGCCTTGTCGATGGCCTCGGGCGTGGCGCCGATCAGCTCGACCTTGTGCTTGTGCAGCACGCCATGGCGCCACAGGTCCAGCGCGCAGTTCAGCGCGGTCTGGCCGCCCATGGTCGGCAGGATGGCGTCCGGGCGCTCCTTGGCGATGATCTTCTCGACCGTCTGCCAGGTGATGGGCTCGATGTAGGTGACGTCGGCGGTGGCCGGGTCGGTCATGATCGTCGCGGGGTTGCTGTTGATCAGGATGACCTTGTAGCCCTCCTCGCGCAGCGCCTTGCAGGCCTGCACGCCGGAGTAGTCGAATTCGCAGGCCTGGCCGATGATGATCGGGCCGGCGCCGATGATGAGGATGCTCTTGATGTCTGTACGCTTAGGCATTTTCGCTCTCGCAGGACCGCTCCAAGGGAGCGAAGGCCCCCTCGGGGGGCAGTGAAACGGCGAAGCCGTGAACGTGGGGGCTCATCGACCTTTCTCCATCAAGGCGATGAAGCGGTCGAAAAGGTAGGCGATGTCGTGCGGCCCGGGCGAGGCCTCGGGGTGGCCCTGGAAGCTGAAGGCCGGCTTGTCGGTGCGGGCCAAGCCCTGCAGCGTGCCGTCGAACAGGCTCACGTGGGTGGCGCGCATGTTGGCCGGCAGGTTCTTCTCGTCCACGGCGAAGCCGTGGTTCTGGCTGGTGATGCTGACGCGGCCACTGTCAAGGTCCTTGACCGGGTGGTTGGCGCCGTGATGGCCGAACTTCATCTTGAAGGTCCTGGCGCCGCTGGCCAGGGCCAGGATCTGGTGGCCCAGGCAGATGCCGAAGGTGGGGATGCCGGTCTCGACCAGCTCGCGCACGGTGGCGATCGCGTAGTCGCAGGGCTCGGGGTCGCCGGGGCCGTTGGACAGGAAGATGCCGTCGGGCTTGAGCGAGAGCGCGTGAGCTGCCGGTGCCTGGGCCGGCAGCACCGTGACCTTGCAGCCGCGCTCGGCCAGCATGCGCAGGATGTTCTTCTTGACGCCGAAGTCGTAGGCCACGACGTGGAACCTGGGAGCGGTCTGCATGCCGTAGCCCGGCTTGCCGTCCTTGTTCGCGAGTTGCCACTCGGTCTGGGTCCATTCGTAGGGCCGGACCGTGGTCACGACCTTAGCCAGGTCCAGGCCGGTCATGCTGGGCGCGCCGCGTGCCGCCGCGATCGCCTTGTCAATGGCGGCCTGGGTCACGGACTCGCCGGCCGCCAGGCCGACGATGGCGCCGTTCTGGGCGCCCTGGCTGCGCAGCAGGCGGGTGAGCTTGCGCGTGTCGATGTTGGCGATCGCGACGGTGTTCTCTCGCACCAGGTAGTCCGACAGCGGCTGGGAAGCGCGGAAGTTGCTGGCCAGACGCGGCAGGTCCTTGATGATCAGGCCGGCGGCGTGGACCTTGTCGGCCTCGATGTCCTCGGGGTTGACGCCGTAGTTGCCGATGTGCGGATACGTGAGCGTCACGATCTGCTGGCAGTAGCTGGGGTCGGTGAGGATTTCCTGGTAGCCGGTGATGGCGGTGTTGAACACCACTTCGCCGACGGTGGTGCCGGCGGCACCGATGGAATTGCCAATAAAGACCGTGCCGTCTGCGAGCGCCAGGATGGCGGGCGGGAAGGTTCCCTGTAGTGACAAAAGCACTGGGTTCTCCGGATGGTTGCGGGTACGCCCAAACGCGCTCGAGAAGAAACTCCTGAAAGAGACTCCTGCTGGCTGCTTCTGTGGGGATAGGCTCGGGATGGCGCTTGGGACGTAGGTGTTGCGGGAAAGCCGCTCATTATAGCCCGGGCCGGGCTGTCACACCGCCGCCAGACTGGCGAAAACCCCGCGATTTGCGGGTCAGGCAAGCGCCGCGCTGGCGCTGGCGTGCAGGCAGATTGCGGCGGCGGCCGCCACGTTCAGCGACTCCTCGCCGCCGGGCTGGGCGATGCGCACCGCCATGGCTGCGCGCGCCGCCAGGTCCGGAGCCACGCCCTGCCCTTCGTGGCCCAGCACCCAGGCACAGGGCATGGGCGGCGCCTGCTCGTGCAGGAAGCTGCCCTGGTGCGAGCTGGTCACGACCAGCGGCACCTGCAGGGCCTGCAGCGCATCGGCATCCAGCCCCTCGATCAGCTGCAGGCCGAAATGCGCGCCCATGCCGGCGCGCAGCACCTTGGGCGCCCACAGGGCCGCCGTGCCCTTGAGCGCCAGCACCTGGCGGAAGCCGAAGGCCGCCGCGCTGCGCAGGATGGAGCCGACGTTGCCCGCGTCCTGCACCCGGTCCAGCACCACGCTGGCCACGCCGGGCTGGAGCACCGGCGCGGCCGGCAGGTCCAGCACGTAGCCCATGCGGGCCGGCGACTCCAGGCCGCTGATCTCGGCGAACAGCGCATCGGCCAGGACCACGGTCCGAGCCGCGCCCTGCCACCAGGCCTCGGGAGCCTGGGGCCAGAAAGACTCGGCGAACACCGCCGTGGCCGGTCGCAGGCCGCGCGCCAGGGCCGCGCGGCACAGGTGGTCGCCCTCCAGCCAGACCTGGCCCTGCCGGCGGTAGGCCGCGTTGTCCTGCGACAGGCGGCGCAGGCCCTTGACGAAGGCGTTGTCGCGCGAGCTGATGTGGGTGATGGCGTCGGAAGTCATCTCAGCACCTCCGCCACCGGGCTGAACGAGCGGCGGTGCTGCGGGCAGGCGCCATGGGTGCGCAGCGCCGCCACATGGGTGGCCGTGCCGTAGCCCTTGTGGGCGTCGAAGCCGTACTGAGGGTATTGCCGGTGCAGATCGGCGCACCAGCGGTCGCGGTGCACCTTGGCCAGGATGGAGGCGGCCGAGATCGCCGCCACCTTGGCGTCGCCCTTGACGATGGCCTCGGCCAGCACGTCGAGCCGCGGCAGGCGGTTGCCGTCGACCAGCACCTTGGCAGGCTTCAGGCGCAGGCCCTCCACCGCCCGGCGCATGGCCAGCAGCGTGGCCTGCAGGATGTTGAGGCGGTCGATCTCCTCCACGCTGGCCTCGGCGACGGCGCAGCACAGGGCCTTGGCGCGGATCTCGTCGTAGAGCCGCTCGCGCCGCGCGGGCGTGAGCTTCTTGGAGTCGGCCAGGCCGGCGATAGGGTTCAGCTCGTCGAGGATCACGGCCGCGGCCACCACGGGCCCGGCCAGCGGCCCGCGGCCGGCCTCGTCCACGCCGGCCACCAGGCCGGGCGCATCCCAGGCCAGCGCAGCCTGCTCAGCCTGCAAGAACTTTTTCGATCGCATCGGTCGCCAGCTGTGCCGTGTCGCGCCGCAGCTCGTGGTGCAGCGCGGTGAAGCGTTGTTGCAAAGCCGTGATTTTCTCAGGCGCGTCCAGCCAGTCGAGCAGCGCACGCGCCAGCGCGCGTGGGCTCGCCGCGTCCTGCAGCAGCTCGGGCACGACGAAGTCGCGGCACAGGATGTTGGGCAGGCCGACCCAGGGCTGCAGCTGCTTGCGGCGCATGATCTGCCAGGACAGCCAGTTCATGTTGTAGGCGATCACCATGGGCCGCTTGAACAGCGCCGCCTCCAGCGTGGCCGTGCCGCTGGCGATCAGCGTCAGGTCGCAGGCCGCCAGCACGGTGTGCGACTGGCCGGTCACGATCTGCAGGCGCTCGCCCAGCCGCGCGGCGCGCGCCGCCGCCTCTATGCGCGCGCGCAGCGCGGGCAGCGCGGGCAACACGAAGCGCACCCCGGGCCTGGCCCGCAGCACCTGGGCCGCGGCCTCCAAGAAGCGGGCCGCCAGGTACTGCACCTCGGAGGCGCGGCTGCCCGGCAGCAGGGCGATCACGGTCTCGCCCGCGTCCAGGCCCAGCGCCGCGCGCGCGGCGGCGCGATCGGGCTGCAGGGGGATGGCCTGGGCCAGCGGGTGGCCCACGTAGGTCGAGTCTATGCCGTGCCGCGCCAGCAGCTCGGGCTCGAAGGGGAAGATGCACAGCACATGGTCGGCGCTGCGGCGTATCTTCTCGACGCGCTCGGCACGCCAGGCCCAGACCGAGGGGCAGACGAAATGCACGGTCCGCACGCCCTGCTGTTTGAGCGCGGCCTCCAGGTCGAGATTGAAGTCGGGCGCGTCGACGCCGATGAAGACCTCGGGCCGCTGGGCCAGCAGGCGCGCGCGCAGCCGGTCGCGTATGCCCACGATCTCGCGGTAATGGCGCAGCACCTCGACGTAGCCGCGCACCGCCAGCTTGTCGCTGGGCCACCAGGCCTCGAAACCGCGCCGCAGCATCTGCGGCCCGCCTATGCCCTGCGCGCGCAGGCCGGGCCAGCGCGCCTGCAGGCCGTCGAGCAGCAGGCCGGCCAGCAGGTCGCCCGAGGCCTCGCCGGCGACCATGGCGAACGATGGGGACGAGGCCACGCCCTGCTGAGCGGCCGCGGACGCCGAGCCCATCGGCACCCTAGCGAACGATGCCGCGCTGCGGCGAGGTCTTGCGCAGGAACTCGACCATCATCTGCACGTCCGGCGCCGCCTCGGGCGTGACCGAGGCCAGCGCCGCGATCCGCTCGATGGCCTGCTCGAGCGTCAAGCCTTCACGGTAGAGGGCCTTGTGCATGGCCTTCACGGCCGCGATGCGCGCGGCCGAGAAGCCGCGGCGGCGCAGGCCCTCGAAGTTCATCGAACGGGCGCCGGCGGGATGGCCCTCGCTCATCACGAAGGGCGGCTGGTCGGCCAGCAGGGCCGAGCCCATGGCCGTCATACCGTGCGCGCCGATGCGCACGAACTGGTGCACGCAGGTGAAGCCGCCCAGGATCACCCAGTCTTCCACGACCACATGGCCCGCGAGCTGGGCATTGTTGGCGAAGATGGTGTTGTTGCCCACGATGCAGTCGTGCGCCAGGTGGGTGTAGGCCATCATCCAGTTGTCGTTGCCCAGCCGCGTGATGCCGCCGCCCTGCACGGTGCCGATGTGGTAGGTGCTGTACTCGCGGATGGTGTTGCGGTCGCCGATCACCAGCTCGCAAGGCTCGCCCTTGTATTTCTTGTCCTGGTTGATGGCGCCCAGCGAGACGAACTGGAAGATGCGGTTGTCGCGCCCTATCGTGGTATGGCCCTCGATCACGCAGTGCGAGGCCACGCTGGTGCCGGCAGCGATGCGCACATGCGGCCCGATCACGCTGTAGGGGCCCACGCTGACGCTGCTGTCCAGCTCGGCGGCGGGGTCGATCAGGGCGGTGGGATGGATGAGACTCATGCGGCGAAGCAGGTCAGGCGATGGTGCGCATGGTGCACATCAGCTCGGCTTCGACGGCGGTCTCCTCGCCGACCAGGGCACGCGCGCCGAACTTGAAGATGCCTGCCTTCATGCGATCCAGGGTCACCTCCAGCGTGAGCTGGTCGCCCGGCTCCACCGGGCGCTTGAAACGCGCGCCGTCGATGCCGGCGAAGTAGTACACCGACTTGCTGTCAGGCGCCTCGCCCATGGTGTCGAAGGCCAGCAGGGCCGCGGCCTGGGCCAGGGCTTCGAGCATCAGCACCCCAGGCATCACCGGGCGGTGCGGAAAATGGCCGGTGAAGAAGGGCTCGTTCATCGTCACGTTCTTCAGCGCCTTGATGCGCTTGCCTTTTTCCAGCTCGAGCACACGGTCGACCAGCAGGAACGGGTAGCGATGCGGCAGTTGCTTGAGGATTTGGTGGATGTCCATCATGGTGTTCAGTCTTTGTCTTGCGCGGATTCCAGCGCCTTGAGGCGCTCGCGCAGGCTGTGCAGCTGCTTGAGCGTGGCGGCGTTCTTTTCCCAGGCCGCATTGTCGTCGATGGGGAACATGCCGGTGTAGTGGCCGGGCTTGCGGATCGAGCGAGTGACCACCGAGGCGGCCGAGACATGCACGCCGTCGGCCAGGCTCAGGTGGCCCAGCACCACGGCGCCGCCGCCCACGGTGCAATGCGCGCCTATGGTCGCGCTGCCGGCCACGCCGACGCAGCCGGCCATGGCCGTGTGGCGGCCTATGCGCACGTTGTGGCCGATCTGGATCAGGTTGTCGAGCTTGACGCCGTCCTCGATCACCGTGTCCTGCAGCGCACCGCGGTCTATGCAGGTGTTGGCGCCGATCTCCACGTCGTCGCCGACGCGCACGGCGCCCAGCTGCTCGATCTTCTCCCAGGCGCCGCCGTCGGGCGCGAAGCCGAAGCCGTCCGCCCCGATCACCACGCCAGGGTGCAGCAGGCAGCGCTCGCCGATCTGGCAGTCCTCGCCCACCGTCACGCGCGACTTGAGCACAGTGTCCGCACCGATGCGCGCGCCGCGCTCGACCACGCAGAGCGCGCCTATGCGGGCCGTGGGGTCGATCTGCGCCTCGGGATCGATGACCGCGCTGGGGTGGATGCGCGGCCCGGCAGCCCGGGCATGGGCCCTCTTCCACAACTGGGTCAGGCGCGCGTAATAAAGGTAGGGCTGGTCGGCGACGATGCAGGCACCGCGCCGCGCAGCCGCCTCGGCCATGGCCGGGGCGACGATCACGCAGGCCGCGCCGCTGGCCGCGAGCTGCGACTGGTACTTGGGGTGACTCAGGAAACTCAGGTCCGCCGCGCCGGCGGATTCGAGCGGGGCCAGGCCCTGGATGGCCAGCTCGGGGTCGCCGTGCAGCAGCCCCCCCAGGGTTTCAACGATGAAGCCTAGACGCAGCGCCACAGCCGACCGACCGCTCGCGCGGTGTCACTTGCCGCCGGAGGCGTTGAGCGCCTTGATCACCTTGTCGGTGATGTCGTGCTTGGGGTTGACGTAGACGGCCTCCTGCAGGATGACGTCGTACTTCTCGGCCTCGGCGACCTGCTTGACCACACGGTTGGCGCGCTCGAGCACCTGTTGCAGCTCTTCGTTCTTGCGCGCGTTCAGGTCTTCCTGGAACTCGCGGCGCTTGCGCTGGAACTCGCGGTCCTGGTCCATCAGCTGCTTCTGGCGCGTGTTGCGCTGGCTTTCGGCCAGCGTGGGCGCCTCGCGCTCGAACTTCTCGGAGGCGGTCTTGAGCGTGTTGCCTGCATCCACGAGTTCCTTCTCGCGGCGCGAGAACTCCTGCTCCAGCTTGCTCTGCGCGGCCTTGGCACTGCTGGCCTCGCGGAACACGCGGTCGGTGTTCACGAAGCCCATCTTGAACTCCTGCGCCTGGGCCGACGCTGCCAGCATGACGCCCAGCGCAAGAGCCGACCAATGTTGTTGACGAAGGTATTTCATTAAAAGGAGGTTCCGATCTGGAATTGCAGTTTTTGGATTCTATCGCCTGCGAATTTGCGCACCGGCTGGGCATAGGCAAAGCGCAGCGGGCCCAGCGGCGAAATCCAGCTGATGCCCACGCCCACCGAGGCGCGCAGCGCGTCGGCCGACACGGTCTCGTGCTCGCCGAACACGCTGCCCACATCGGCGAAGCCGAACAGGCGCAGGGTGCGGTCGTTGCCGGCGCCCGGGAAGGGCGTGATGATCTCGCCGTTGAGCGTGATCTTCTTGGGACCGCCGATGAAGGAGCCGGTCACGTCGCGTGGGCCCAGCGTGGACTGCTCGAAACCGCGCACCGAGCCCAGGCCGCCCGAATAGAAGTTCTTGAAGATGGGAAACGGCCGGCCGCCCAGCCCCTTGCCCCAGCCCAGCTCGGTGTTGAAGGCCAGCGTGAACTGCTTGTTCAGCGGGATGTATTGCTGGAACTGGTAGTTGGCGCGCAGGTAGCGTGCGTCGCCGCCCACGCCCCATTCGGTGATGAGCCGCTGGAAGCGCCCCGAGTTGGGCACCAGCGCGCTGTCGCGGTCGTCGCGCGACCAGCCAATGGTCAGCGGCACGGTGGTGCTGGAGTAGCCGAACTCGTCGGCGTAGGCCAGGTAGGCGGCCGGGATGTTGGTGCCGGGCTTGATCTGGGTGCGCTCCAGGCTGCCGCCGAAATACACGGTGTCGGTCTCGCTGAAGGGCACGCCGAACTTCAGACCCAGGCCCGAGGTCGCGAGCGTGTAGTTGCCGCCCTGGTCCTCGTAGGGCTTGGAGGTGCGGTGGTAGGCGTCGAAGGTGCGCGAGATGCCGTCCCGGGTGAAGTAGGGGTCCGTGGTGCTCAGCGCGATGGTGCGGTTGTACTTGCTGGTGTTGACCTCGGCCGACAGGTAGTTGCCGGAGCCGAAGGCGTTTTCCTGCTTGATGCCGAAGGACAGGGCCACCTTTTCCGCCGAGGAGAAGCCCGCGCCCAGCGTGACGCTGCCGGTCGGTTTTTCCACCACCCCGACGTTGAGGTCGACCTGGTCGGGCGCGCTCGGCACTTCCTGCGTCTCGACGTTGACCTCGGTGAAGAAGCCCAGCCGGTCCACGCGGTCGCGCGAGAGACGGATCTTGTCGCCGTCGTACCAGGAGGACTCCATCTGGCGGAACTCGCGCCGCACCACCTCGTCGCGCGTGCGGTTGTTGCCCGAAATGTTGAGGCGCCGCACGTAGGCGCGGCGCGAGGGCTCGGCCTGCAGCACCAGGGCGACGCGGTTGCTGCCGCGGTCGATCTCGGGCCGAGCCTCGACGCGCGCGAAGGCGAAGCCGAACTTGCCGAAGTAGTCGGTGAAGGCCTTGGTGGTCTCGCTGACCTCGTCGGCGTTGTAGGGCTGGCCGGGCCTGATCTTCACCAGGGACTTGAACTCCTCGTCCTTGCCCAGGTAGTTGCCCTCCAGGCGGACGGCCGAGACCACGAAGCGCTCGCCCTCGGTCAGGTTCACCGTGATCGAGATGTCCTGCTTGTCGGGCGAGATGGCGACCTGGGTCGAGTCGATGCGGAACTCCATGTAGCCGCGCGCCAGGTAGTAGGAGCGCAGCGTCTCCAGGTCGGCGTTGAGCTTGGCGCGCGAGTAGCGGTCCGACTTGGTGTACCAGCTCAGCCAGTTGCCGGTATCCAGGTCGAACAGGTCGCGCAGCGTCGACTCGGAGAAGGCCTTGTTGCCCACCATGCGGATCTCCTTGATCCGCGCGGGCTCGCCCTCGCTGACGGTGAAGGTCAGGTTCACGCGGTTGCGCTCGATCGGCGTCACCGTGGTCACCACCTGGGCCGCATACAGGCTGCGGTTGACGTACTGGCGCTTGAGCTCCTGCTCGGCGCGGTCGGTCAGGGCCTTGTCATAGGGCCGCCCCTCGGTCAGCCCGATGTCGCGCAGCGCCTTCTGCAACAGGTCCTTGTCGAACTCCTTGTTGCCGACGAACTCGACCGCAGCCACCGTCGGCCGCTCCTCGACGATCACCACCAGCACCTCGCCGCTGACTTCCAGCCGGACGTCCTTGAACAGGCCCAGCGCGAACAGCGCGCGGATCGCAGCCGCGCCCTTGTCATCACTATAGGTCTCGCCCACGCGAAACGGCAGCGAGGCGAAGATGGTGCCCGGCTCGACCCGCTGCAGACCCTCGACGCGGATGTCGCGCACGGTGAACGGCTCCACCGCCCAGGCCGCATGCGCGGCAAACACCATGCTGACCACTGCGCAGACGCTGCGCACACGAAATCGCTGTAATTGTTGTTTCATTCGTCAGAAGATGTTGTCTGGCACAAGGCCAGTGCGATGCTCGAACAAGATGCTCGAACAGGTTCAACCAAAGAGCCGGGTGACATCGTTGAACAGCGCGATGGCCATCATCGCCAGCAGGAGCGCCACGCCGCCGCGCTGCAGCCGTTCCATCCATATGTCGGACACGGGCCTGCCCGTGACGGCCTCCCAAAGATAATACATCAGGTGCCCCCCATCGAGGACCGGCAGAGGCAGCAGGTTCAGCACCCCCAGGCTCACGCTGATCAGGGCCAGGAACATCAGGTACTCGGTCAAGCCCTGGCTGGCCGACTTGCCCGCGTAGTCGGCGATGGTCAGCGGCCCGCTGAGGTTCTTCAGCGAGGCCTCGCCCACCACCATGCGCCCCATCATGCGCAGGGTCAGCAGCGACACCTCCCAGGTCCGCTGCGCGCCCTTCCACAGCCCATCCCAGGGGCCGTAGCTGACGTCCACCATCTCGGGCGCCGCCCCCACGTAGGCGCCGATGCGGCCCACCAGGAGCTCGCCGTCCTGGCGCAACTCGGGCATCACCTGCAGCGTCAGCCGCTGGCCCTGGCGTTCGACCTGCCAGCTGCTGGCCACCGCCTGCCGGCCCTGCACCGAGGCGCGGATGCGTTCCCGCAGTTGCTGGCCGTCGACGATCGCCGTGCCGTCCATGCGCAGCACCAGGTCGCCCTGGCGCAGGCCGGCGCGCTCGGCCGGGCTGCCCGGCGTGACCTCGCCTATCACCGGCCGCGTCAGCGGACCGGTCAGGCCTATGCTGCGAAACAGCCGCATGTCGGCCTCGTCCGCGTCCAGCGCGGCCAGCGGCAGCAGCACCTCGCGCCCGGCACCCGAGGCCGAGGTGGCCACGTCCAGCACCACGTCGCGGCCGTCGAGCGCGCCGCGCGCCAGCAGCCAGCGCAGCGACTCGAACGAGGCCACGTCCTCGAGCGCCTCGTCGGCGAAACCGGCGCGCCGCACGGTCTCGCCGCCGCGCAAGCCTGCGCGCTCGGCGATCGAGCCCGCCACGGGGCTGGCCAGCAGCGCGCGCGGCTCGTCCACGCCGCTCCAGTTGACCACGGCATGAAGCAGCACGGCCAGCAGCAGATTGGCCAGCGGGCCGGCGGCCACGATGGCCGCGCGCACGCGCAGCGTCTGGTTGTTGAACGCCAGGTGGCGCTCGTGCGGCGCGACCGGCGCCTCGCGCTCGTCCAGCATGCGCACGTAGCCGCCCAGCGGGAAGGCGCCGATCACGAACTCGGTGTTCTGGCCGGGCCGCTGGCGTTTGGGCTGCCAGCGCAGCAGCACCCCCCCGAAGCCGACCGAAAAGCGCAGCACCTTGACGCCGCAGGCCACGGCCACACGGTAGTGGCCGTATTCGTGCACCGCGATCAGAAGCCCCAGCGCCACGATGAAAGCCGCGACGGTCAGCATGGGTTGCCTTTCGATGGTCGCGACCCGGGGGTCAGCGCGTCAAGCCTTGCACGGTGCGCGTCGCGGCCTCGCGCGAGCGCTCGTCCAGCGCCAGCAAGGCCTCGAGCGAGCCCGGTGCGCCGGGCGACACCGCCTCCAGCGTGGCCAGGTTGACCTGGTGGATCTGGTCGAAGCGGATGCGCCGCTCCAGGAAGGCCGCGACGGCGACCTCGTTGGCCGCGTTGAGCACGGCGCAGCTGCCCGCCGGGCCGCGCAGCGACTCCCAGGCCAGGGCCAGGCCGGGAAAGCGCTCCGGGTGGCCGTGGTCGTCCAGCGCCTCGAAGCTCATGGCCTGCAGGCTGTGGAAATCCAGCGCCGCGGCGCCCGAGGCCATGCGCTCGGGCCAGGACAGGCCGTAGGCGATAGGCACGCGCATGTCGGGCGTGCCGAGCTGGGCCACGACCGAGGTGTCGCGGTACTGCACCATCGAATGGATGATGCTTTGCGGGTGGATCACCACCTCCAGCTGCTCGGGCGCGACGCCGAACAGGTAGCGCGCCTCGATCAGCTCGAGCGCCTTGTTCATCATGGTCGCCGAATCCACCGAGATCTTGCGCCCCATGGCCCAGTTGGGGTGCGCGCAGGCCTGCTCGGGCGTGACCTCGCGCAGCGTGGCCGGGTCGCGCGTGCGGAACGGCCCGCCCGAGGCGGTGAGGATGATCTTGTCTATGCGCTGCGCCCAGGTCAAGGGGTCCTCGGGCAGGGACTGGAAGATCGCCGAATGCTCGCTGTCGATCGGCAGCAGGGTCGCGCCGCCCTGGCGCACAGCGGCGAGGAACACCTCGCCGCCGACCACCAGCGCTTCCTTGTTGGCCAGCAGCAGGCGCTTGCCGGCACGCGCGGCGGCCAGGCAGGGTGCCAGGCCCGCGGCGCCGACGATGGCCGCCATCACCGCGTCGACCGAAGGGTGCGAGGCGATGGCCTCGAGCGCCTGCGGCCCCCACAGCACCTCGACGTCCAGCCCGCTGGCGCGCACCCGCTCGGCCAGGACCCGGCCGTGCTCGGCACTGGCCATGACCGCCATGCGCGGGCGGAACTGCGCGCATTGCGCGAGCATCGGCTCCACCTGGGTGGACGCGCTGAGCGCGAACACCTCGAAGCGGTCCGGATGCCGCGCGATCACGTCGAGCGTGCTGGTGCCGATCGAACCGGTAGAGCCGAGGATGGAAATGCGTTGCGTCATGCCGCTCATATCGTGGAAAGCATCATGGCCAGCGGCAGCGTGGGCAGCAAGGCGTCGACCCGGTCGAGCACCCCGCCGTGGCCGGGCAGCAGGCCGCTGCTGTCCTTGACGCCGGCGCTGCGCTTGATCAGCGACTCGACCAAGTCGCCGACCACGCTCATGGCGCCCATGAAGAGCGCGGCCAGCAGCATCAGGCCCAGGCCCTTCTGCCCCAGCCGGGTGTAGAGGCTGGGCACCTCGAGCGCCCAGGCCGCGTCGGCCCAGCGCCAGGCCAGGGCCAGCACCAGCACGCCGGCCAGGCCGCCCCACACCCCCTCCCAGCTCTTGCCCGGGCTGATGGACGGCGCCAGGCGCACGCGGCTGAAGCGACCACCGAGGGCACGGCCGGCAAAGTAGGCAAAGATGTCGGCCACCCAGACCAGCACCAGCACCGAGAGCAGGAAATTGACGCCTATGTAGCGCGCCTGGGCCAGGGCCAGCCAGGCCAGCCACAGCGCCAGCAGGCCGCCCGCCCAGCGCAGCGGCGCGGCGATGCCCGGCCAGCCGGGCACGCCGCGCCGCAGCAGCCAGGCGCCCAGCAGCACCCAGGCCGCGCCCACCGGCAGCCACAGCTGCGGCAGCGGACGCGCCGGCCAGCCCAGCGCCCAGCTCGCGGCGCACAGGCCCACGCAGCCCAGGCCGGTGAGCAGGGAGGCCGGCTGCCCCAGGCCATTGAGCCGGCCCCATTCCCAGGCACCGGCCGCGATCAGCAGCAGGGCCAGCGCGACGAAGGGCTCGGGGGAGCGGTAGAACAGCGCCGGCAGAAGAAACGCCAACAGGACGATGGCGGTGATGATGCGCTGCTTGAGCATGGTTAGTGTTTCAGGCCCGAGCGTGAGAGGCGTTGTGCGACAAGAGCTGCTCGGAGGTCTTGCCGAAGCGGCGCTCGCGCTGCGCGAAGGCGGCGAGCGCGACATCCAGCGCCGCCTCGTCGAAATCGGGCCACAGGCAGTCGCTGAAATAAAGCTCGGAATAGGCGGCCTGCCAGAGCAGGAAGTTGCTGATGCGCTGCTCGCCACCGGTGCGGATCAAGAGGTCCGGGTCCGGCACATGGGCCAGGGCCATGGCCCGGTCCAGCGCCACCTCGGTGATGGGCTCGCCGCGTTCGGCCAGGCGCGCCGCCGCCTGGGCGATGTCCCAGCGGCCGCCATAGTTGAAGCAGATGTTGAGCGTCAGGCGCCGGTTGCCCGCAGTCGCGGCCTCGGCCTCGGCCAGGCCGGCGCGGATCTTGTCGGACAGGCCCTCGCGTTCGCCGACGAAATGCACGCGCACCCCGTCCGCGTGCAGCCTGGGCACCTCGCGCGCCAGCGCCAGGGCCAGCAGTTCCATGAGGCCGCTGACCTCCTCGGCCGGCCGGCTCCAGTTCTCCGAGGAGAAGGCGAACACCGTGAGCACCGCCACGCCACGCTCGAGGCAGGCCCTGGCGCAGCGGCGCAGCGACTCCACGCCCTGGCGATGGCCGGCCACGCGCGGCAGGAAGCGGCGCGTGGCCCAGCGGCCGTTGCCGTCCATCACGATGGCGATGTGGTGGGGAACCTGGCTCATGGTGTGGATCGGGGCCGCTGCCGTACGCCACCCAGGCCACCCCGCAGCACGCGCAACCACCCGGCGGCGCAGCGCGTGCGGAGCGACGCGGGCCGTCAGACCGCCATGATGTCCTGTTCCTTGGCGGCCACCAGGCGGTCGATCTCGGCGATGTGCTTGTCGGTCACCTTCTGGATATCGGCTTCGGAGCGCTTCTGGTCGTCCTCGGAGGCCAGCTTGTCCTTGACCAGCTTCTTCACCGCCTCGTTGGCGTCACGACGCAGGTTGCGCACGGCGACCTTGGCGCCCTCGCCTTCGGTGCGCACCAGCTTGGTCATCTCCTTGCGGCGCTCCTCGCTCATCGGCGGCATGGGCACGCGAATCAGGTCGCCCATGGAGGCCGGGTTCAGGCCCAGGTCGCTCTCGCGTATGGCCTTCTCGATCTTGGCGCCCATGCCCTTTTCCCAGGGCTGCACGCTGATGGTGCGCGAGTCGAGCAGCGCCACGTTGGCCACCTGGCTCAGCGGCACCATGG
The DNA here is from genome assembly GCF_005503345.1 of Ramlibacter sp. 2FC. NCBI lineage: Bacteria > Pseudomonadati > Pseudomonadota > Betaproteobacteria > Burkholderiales > Comamonadaceae > Ramlibacter > Ramlibacter sp. 2FC. The sequence continues at coordinate 19,198 of NZ_SCMM01000007.1, read as the reverse complement.
AGCCGTAGTACTCGACGTGAACGGTGTCGAGCAGGGCCGGGTTGGCGCGGCCGGTGCGGATCTTGGTCAGGTTGTTCTTGAAGGCCGCGATGGACTGGTCCATCTTGGCTTCGGCGCTTTTCTTGATGTCAGCAATCGTCATGTGATTCCTCCTTGCGCTCGGACGCGCGTCAGGCGTACACCAGGGTGCCCTCGTCCTCGCCCTGGATCACGCGCTTGAGCGCGCCGTGCTTGAAGATAGAGAACACCCTGATCGGCAGCTTCTGGTCGCGGCACAGCGCGAAGGCCGTGGCGTCCATGATGCCGAGATTCTGCGACATGGCCTCGTCGAAGCTCAGCTTGGCGTAGCGCCGGGCGTCGGGGTCCTTCTGGGGATCGGCCGTGTAGACGCCATCGACCTTGGTCGCCTTGAGCACCAGCTCGGCGCCGATCTCGGCACCACGCAGCGCCGCCGCCGTGTCGGTGGTGAAGAACGGGTTGCCGGTGCCGGCCGCGAACACCACGACCTTGCCCTCTTCGAGGTACTGCAGGGCCTTGGGGCGCACATAGGGCTCGACCACCTGCTCGATGGCGATGGCCGACATGACGCGCGCCACGAGCCCGGCCTTGTTCATCGCGTCGGCCAGCGCCAGCGCGTTCATCACGGTGGCCAGCATGCCCATGTAGTCGGCCGTCGCCCGGTCCATGCCGGCCGAGCCGCCGGCGACGCCGCGGAAGATGTTGCCGCCGCCGATCACCACCGCCACCTGAACCCCCATGTGCGTGACCTCGGCGATCTCGCCCACGATGCGCTCGATGGTGCCGCGGTTGATGCCGAAGGCATCGTCGCCCATCAGGGCCTCACCGGACAGCTTGAGCAGGATGCGCTGGTGGGCTGGTCGGGCGAGGGACATGGACGGGCTCCTTGGGTTCGGTGAGAGTGTAGCGGCTGTGTGGTCGTCAGGATCAGGCGGCGCCCTTGGCGGCAGCCACCTGGGCGGCCACTTCGGCGGCGAAGTCGTCGACCTTCTTCTCGATGCCCTCGCCCACCACGTACAGGGTGAAGCCCTTCACGGCGGTGGCCTTCTCCTTGAGCATCTGCTCGACGGTCTGCTTGTCGTTCTTGACGAAGGGCTGGTTGAACAGCGAGACCTCCTTGAGGTACTTCTGCACCGAGCCTTCGATCATCTTGGCGGCGATGTCGGCCGGCTTGCCGGATTCGGCGGCCTTGGCCGTGGCCACGGAACGCTCCTTCTCGATCAGCTCGGCCGGCACGTCGGCGCTGGTCAGCGCGACCGGCTTCATGGCGGCCACGTGCATGGCCACATCCTTGGCGGCGGCCTCGTCACCGTCGAACTCGACCACCACGCCGATGCGCGTGCCGTGCAGGTAGGCGGCCAGCTTGGCGCCCGAGGCAAAGCGCTTGAAGCGGCGGAAGCTCATGTTCTCGCCGATCTTGCCGATCAGGCCCTTGCGCACGTCTTCCAGCGTGGGGCCGAAGCCGTCCTGCTCGTAGGCCAGGGCGCCCAGCGCGGCCACGTCGGCAGGGTTGTGCTTGGCGATCAGCTGCGCGGCGGCATTGGCCAGGCCCAGGAAGCTGTCGTTCTTGGTCACGAAGTCGGTCTCGCAGTTGACTTCGATCAGCGCGCCGGTGCTGCCCTCGATGAAGCTGGCAACCACGCCTTCGGCCGTGACGCGCGAGGCGGCCTTGCCGGCCTTGGTGCCGAGCTTGACGCGCAGCAGCTCCTCGGCCTTGGCCATGTCGCCGTCGGCTTCGGTCAGGGCCTTCTTGCACTCCATCATCGGGGCGTCGGTCTTGCCGCGCAGTTCGGCAACCATGCTTGCGGTAATTGCAGCCATCAGAAATTCTCCGTCAACAGTTCAGTGAGTCAGACACAAAATGGGGGCTGAAAAAAAAGGGGCAACAAAGCCCCTTTCTCAGCGTCAAGGGGGGCTTCAGGCGGAAGCGTTTTCGACTTCCACGAACTCGTCGCCACCCTCGGCAGTCACGGCCTTGGCCACGTCGGCCACGGCGTTGGCACGGCCTTCCAGGATCGCGTCGGCGATGCCGCGCGCATACAGGGCCACGGCCTTGGCCGAGTCGTCGTTACCCGGGATCACGTAGTCGATGCCCTCGGGCGAGTGGTTGGAGTCCACCACGCCGATCAGCGGGATGCCCAGCTTCTTGGCCTCGGCCACGGCGATCTTGTGGTAGCCCACGTCGATCACGAAGATCGCGTCGGGCAGGGTGTTCATGTCCTGGATGCCGCCGATGTCCTTCTCGAGCTTCTCGATCTCGCGCTTGAACATCAGCTGCTCTTTCTTGCTCAGCGAGTCCAGGCCGGCTTCCTGCTGGGCCTTCATGTCCTTCAGGCGCTTGATCGAGGTCTTGACGGTCTTGAAGTTGGTCAGCATGCCGCCGAGCCAGCGCTGCTCGACATAGGGCACGCCGGCGCGCTCGGCTTCGGCCGCGACCAGGTCACGGGCCTGGCGCTTGGTGCCGACCATCAGGATGGTGCCGCGGTTGGCCGCCAGCTGCCTGGCGAACTTGCAGGCGTCCTGGAACATCGGCAGCGACTTTTCCAGGTTGATGATGTGGATCTTGTTGCGATGACCGAAGATGAACGGGGCCATCTTGGGGTTCCAGAAGCGGGTCTGGTGGCCGAAATGGACACCGGCTTCCAGCATTTCGCGCATGGTGACGGACATGTGAATACTCCGAAGGTTGGGTCTAAAATCCAGCCCGCCGATTGGCGCCCTTCAAGCGGCTTCGCACGCATGCGTCGCTTATGCACTGTTAAGGCGCCAACACCTTGATGAGGCTGGTTTGCGATTGGCTTCGCTGAAAGCAATGAAGCACCCAGCAAAGCCTTGGAATTATAGCACAAGCCCTCTTGACTCAACCCATGATCCCTGACCTCATCGCCACCCGGCTGGCCCTGCGCAGCGGCCGGTCCGACGCCGCCGCCGAGATGGCGCGCGCCATCGAAGCGGCCGAGTCCGCCGCCGGCGCCCCGGCCTTCCTGAGCACCGATTTCGACGCCGCGCGCCGTGCGGCCGCCGCCAGCGAGCCGCAGCAACCCCTGGCGGGCCTGGCCGTCTCGGTCAAGGACCTGTTCGACGTGGCCGGCCAGACCACCGCGGCCGGCTCCATCGTGCTGGCCGGCGCGCCTGCCGCCACAGAGGACAGCGCCGCCGTCGCGCGCCTGCGCGCGGCCGGCGCGGCCCTGATCGGGCGAACCCACATGGTGGAATTCGCCTTCTCGGGCGTGGGCACCAACCCGCATTTCCCGACGCCCGCGGCCTGGGACGCCCTGGCCGGCGCCCCCGCGGCCGAGGCCGGTCAGGCGCCCGTGCCGCGCATCCCCGGCGGCTCATCCTCGGGCGCGGCGGTCTCGGTCGCCACCGGCGCGGCCTTCGTCGGCCTGGGCTCGGACACCGGCGGCTCGATCCGCATCCCGGCGGCGCTCAATGGCCTGGTCGGCTTCAAGAGCACGGCGCGCCTGGTGCCGACCGACGGCGCCCTGCCGCTGTCGACCACGCTGGACACGGTCTGCGCCCTCACGCGCTCGGTGCGCGACGCCCTCCTGGCGCACGAGATCCTGGCCGCGCGCCGCGTCACGCGCAGCCCCGTGCCGCTGTCGGGCTACCGCCTGGCCGTGCCGCAGACCACCATGCTGGATGGACTGGAGTCCGGCGTGGCGCAGGCCTTCGAGCGCGCGCTGCAGCGCCTGCGCGACGCCGGGGCGCAGGTCGTGGACATTCCCCTGCCCGAATTGGGCGAACTCGCGGCCCTGCAGGCCGGCGGCGGCTTCACGGCCGCCGAGAGCTACGCCTGGCACCGCAGCCTGCTGGCCAGCCGGGGCAAGGACTACGACCCGCGCGTGGCCTCCCGCATCCAGCGCGGCGCGGCCATGCTGGCCTGCGACTACCTGGACCTGCAGCGCCTGCGCCGGCAGTGGATAGGCCGCGTGGAGCAGGCGCTGCAGGGCTTCGACGCCGCGCTCTCCCCCACCATCTCCCTCGTGGCGCCGCCGATCGCCGAGCTGGCCCCCGCCGACGGCCGGGACCCCGCCCAGGATGCGGCGCGCGACGAGGCTTTCTTCCGCGTCAACGCCCTGCTGCTGCGCAACACCAGCGTGGTCAACCTGCTGGACGGCTGCGCGATCTCCCTGCCCATGCACCTGCCGGGCGAGCTGCCCACGGGCCTCATGCTCTGGCAGGGCGCGCTGCGCGACGACACCCTGCTCAACCTCGCCCTGCTGGCCGAGCCCGAACTTCAGAAACCTTGAGCCTTGCGGGCCGGCACCGCCGGCCCGCAGGCGAACGGACATTGCCCCTTCATGAAAATCGCCATCGTGGGCGCCGGCATCGCCGGCGTCACCACCGCGTACGAGCTGGCCGCCGACGGCCACCAAGTCACCGTGTTCGAGCGCCACGGCGCGGTCGCCGAGGAGGCCAGCTTTGCCCCCACCGGCCTGCTGGCGACCGAGCTGGTCGCGCCCTGGACCGCGCCGCTTCGGCTGGACATGCGCCTGTCGCTGGCCGAGCTGGCCTGGCTGTGGCGCTGGCGGCGCGCTCGCCAGCCGCAGGTCTGGGCCGCCAACCGCGCCCGCCTGCAGCGCCTGGCCGTCTACAGCCGCGCGCGGCTGCACCAGCTGACGGCCGAGCTCAGGCTCGACTACGAGCGCAGTGACGGCGCCCTGCTGCTGCTGCGCAGCGACAAGGAGCTCGAGCGTCTGCGCGAATCCGGCCTGGACCTGCGCGAGATCAGCGCCGACCAGGCGCGCAAGCTCGAGCCCGCGCTGAACCCCGACACCACGCTGGCCGGCGCCGTCCACCTGCCGCAGGCCGAGGCCGGCAACTGCCGCCAGCTCGCTTTGCTGCTGCGCCAGGAGGCGCAGCGCCTGGGCGCGCGCTTCGAGTTCAACGCCACGGTGACGCGCATCGAGGCCAAGCAGCCCCATGCCCTGCGCCTGGCCAACGAGGAAGCCGCGCGCGCCTTCGACGCCGTGGTCCTGTGCGCCGGCCTGGCCTCGGCGCGCCTGCTGCGCCCGCTGGGCCTCAAGCTGCCGCTGGCCGCGGTGCAGGGTTCGTCGGTCAGCCTGCCACTGCGCGAGGCGCTCAACGCGCCGCGCAGCGCCGTGCACGACGAGCGCCACCAGGTCACCATCACCCGCCTGGGGCAGCGCGTGCGCGTGGCAGGCGGCGCCCAGCTGGGCGGCGGCGACCGCGAGCGGGCGCTGCGCCAGCTCTACCAGGTGCTGCAGGACTGGTTCCCGGGCGCCGGCCGGCTGTCGGCCGGGGTGCAGGTCTGGCACGGCGCGCGCCCCATGCTGGCCGACGGGCCGCCGCTGCTCGGCGCGAGCGGCCGGCCCGGCCTGTGGCTCAACCTCGGCCATGGCGCGCATGGCTGGGCCCTGGCCTGCGGCAGCGCACGCGCCCTGGCCGACCTCATCGCCGGCCGCCCCCCGGCGCTGGACCTCGAGGGCCTCGGCGTGGAGCGCCTGCGGCGCTGACGCGGATGGCGCGCTCGTACACAATGGGGCCATGCACCGCCTGAGCCACGCGCACCGCCACCCGCTCCACGACCAGGCCGCGACGCGTGCCATCGAACAGGCCGCGGCGGCCGCGCTGCCGCCACAGGCGCTGATGCAGCGCGCCGGCTTGGCCGTGGCCCGGCTAGCGCTGGCCCTGGCGCCGCATGCGCGCCGCATCTGGATCGCCTGCGGCCCCGGCAACAACGGCGGCGACGGCCTGGAGGCCGCCATGCAGCTGCAGCGCCGCGGCGCCTACCCGATCGTGACCTGGCTGGGCGACGAGGCCCGCGCACCCGCCGACGCGCGGGCCGCGCTGGCGCGCGCGCGGGAGGCCGGCGTCGCCTTCGCCGACGAGCCGCCCTCGGGCCTGGGCCCGCAGGACCTGTGCATAGACGCGCTGCTGGGCCTGGGCGGCGCACGACCCCCCGAGGGCCGCATGGCGTCCTGGATCGCGGCCATGAATCTCTGCCCGGCGCCCACCCTGGCGGTGGACCTGCCCTCCGGGCTGGCGGCCGACACCGGCAACTACGCAGCGGACCGAACGCCCGGGCACGTCGAGAAGACCGCCGACCAGGTGCGCGCCCAACACACCCTGAGCCTGCTCACGCTCAAGCCCGGCCTGTTCACCGCGCACGGGCGCGACGCCTGCGGCACGCTGTGGTTCGACGACCTGGGCGTCGCCGCCCATGCGCCCCCGTCGGCCTGGCTGGCTGGCGCCCCCCTGCCCTGCGCGCGCCCGCATGCCTCGCACAAGGGCAGCTTCGGCGACGTGGCCGTGATCGGCGGCGAGGGCCTGGCGGCGCGCGGCCTGGGCATGAGCGGCGCCGCCCTGCTGGCGGCCTCGGCTGCGCTGCACGGCGGCGCCGGCCGCGTGCTCGTGAGCCTGCTCGACGGCGGCGCCATGGCATTGGACTGCGCCCAGCCCGAGCTGATGCTGCGGCGCTTCGAGGCGCTCGACCTTTCCCGGCTCACCGTGGCCTGCGGCTGCGGCGGCGGCGAGGCCGTGCGCGCCGTGCTGCCGGCCGTGCTCTCGCGCAGCCCGCGCCTGGTGCTGGACGCCGACGCGCTGAACGCCATCGCCGCCGACCCGCAGCTGCAGACCCTGCTGGACCGCCGGGCGGCGCGCGGCCTGGCCAGCGTGCTGACCCCGCATCCGCTGGAAGCCGCGCGCCTGCTGGGCTGCAGCGCCGCCGAGGTGCAGGCCGACCGGCTGGCGGCGGCCCGGCGCCTCGCCCAGCGCCATGGCTGCGTGGTAGTGCTCAAGGGCTCGGGCACGGTGATCGCGGCACCCGACGAGCCCCCGGTGATCAATCCGAGCGGCAACGCGCGCCTGGCCACGGCCGGCACCGGCGACGTGCTGGCCGGCCTGATCGGGGCGCGGCTCGCGAGCGGCCTGCCGACCCTGGCCGCCGCCTGCGAGGCGGTCTACCAGCACGGCGCTGCGGCCGACGCATGGCCCATCGACCGGGCCCTGACGGCCGGCGCACTGGCACGGCGCCTGCGCGCCTGAGCGCCGCGCTTCAGCCGCGCCCGACGAGGGGCATCTTGGTCGCCATCACGGTGTGGAACAGCACGTTGGCCTCCAGCGGCAGGCTGGCCATGTAGGCGATGGAGCGGCCGACGATGGCCACGTCCATCAGCGGCTCGATGGCGATCTCGCCGCTGGCCTGCGGCACGCCCTTGGCCATGCGCGCGGCCATCTCGGTGGCGGCATTGCCGATGTCGATCTGCCCCACGGCGATATCGTGCTTGCGGCCGTCCAGCGAGGCGGTCTTGGTCAGGCCCGTCACCGCGTGCTTGGTCGCGGTGTAGGCGATCGAGTTCGGGCGCGGCGCGCTGGCCGAGATCGAGCCGTTGTTGATGATGCGTCCGCCGCGCGGCGACTGCGCCTTCATCACGCGGAACGCCGCCTGGATGCAGAGGAACATGCCGGTCAGGTTGACATCGACCACGCTCTGCCACTGCTCGAGCGTGAGGTCCTCCAGCGGGATGCCCGGGGCGTTGACGCCGGCGTTGTTGAACAGCAGGTCGACGCGGCCGAAGGCCTGCACGGTGCGCTCGAACAGGGCCTGGACCGAGGCCGGGTCCGAGACGTCGGTCGGCACGGCCAGCGCAGCCGCGCCGGCGCCCGACTCGGCGATCACCTCGTCCAGCGGCGCCTGGCGGCGGCCCGCCAGCACCACGCGCCAGCCCTCGGCCAGCAGCGCCAGCGCGGCGGCCTTGCCCACGCCGGAGCCTGCGCCGGTGACGATGGCGATCTTCGCAGTTGCATTCATGTCTTCTTGTCTCCTCGTGAAATCTTCCGGGGCTCGGACCTCAGCGCCGGCCCTTGCGGGTCTTGGACCCGTTCTTGCGGGTCGATGCCTTCTTGATCGCCGCCTTGAGCGCCTGGATGGGCGAACGCGTCACGGAGTCCGCTGCACCCTTCTTGCCCGCGCGCCGGCCCGGGTTCGCGGCCGCCCCGGCCGCCGCCTCCGCCGGCGCCACGCCCTTGTCGCGCAGGGCCCGGTGCGTCAGCGCCTCGCCCTCGCGCACCAGGCGGAAGTCGATCTTGCGCCCGTCCAGGTCGACGCGGCTGACCTGCACGCGCACCCGCGTGCCGATCGCGTAGCGTATGCCGGTGCGCTCGCCGCGCAGTTCCTGGCGCGTCTCGTCGAAGCGGAAATACTCGCCGCCCAGCTCGGTGATGTGCACCAGGCCCTCGACGTAGAGCTCGTCCAGCGTGACGAAGATGCCGAAGCTGGTCGCCGCCGTGACCACGCCGCTGTATTCCTCGCCCAGGTGCTCGCGCATGTACTTGCACTTGAGCCAGGCCTCGACGTCGCGGCTGGCCTCGTCGGCGCGCCGCTCGTTGGCGCTGCAGTGCAGGCCCGCGGCCTCCCAGGCCAGCTGGTCGGCGCTGAGCTTGCGCGGCTTCTGGTCGGGCTCGCGCAGCTTGCCGGCCATGTTCTTCTGCAGGCGCTTGGCCAGCTTGACATGGGCCTCGCCCGGCGTCGGCAGCGCCGGCAACTGGTAGCGCTTCTTGGCCAGGATGGCCTTGATCACGCGGTGCACCAGCAGGTCCGGGTAGCGCCGGATCGGGCTGGTGAAATGGGTGTAGGCCTCGTAGGCCAGGCCGAAGTGGCCCACGTTGATCGGCGTGTAGATCGCCTGCTGCATGGAGCGCAGCAGCATGGTGTGGATCTGCTGCGCGTCGGGCCGGTCCTTGGTCGCCTCGGCGATGCGCTGGAACTCGCCGGGCGTGGGCTCGTGGCCTATGGTCATGCCCAGGCCCAGCGCCTTGAGGTAGTTGCGCAGTATGTCCTTCTTCTCCGGCGTCGGCCCTTCGTGCACGCGGAACAGCCCCGGGTGCTTGCCCTGGGCGATGAAGTCGGCGCTGCAGACGTTGGCCGCCAGCATGGCCTCCTCGATCAGGCGGTGCGCCGCGTTGCGCGTGCGCGGCACGATTTTCTCGATGCGGCCGTTGTCGTCGCAGACGATCTGCGTCTCGGTGGTCTCGAAGTCCACCGCGCCGCGCTCCGAACGCGCGCCCAGCAGGGCCCGATAACAGTCGTGCAGGTTCAGCAGGTGGGGCACCAGGTCCTTGCGCCGCGCCGCCTCAGGCCCGCGCGTGTTGGCCAGGATGGCCGCGACCTCGGTGTAGGTCATGCGCGCGTGGCTGAACATCACGGCCGGAAAGAACTGGTAGGCGTGGATCTCGCCCTTGGCGCTGATCAGCATGTCGCAGACCATGCACATGCGCTCGACCTCGGGGTTGAGCGAGCACAGGCCGTTGGACAGCTTCTCCGGCAGCATGGGGATCACGCGGCGCGGGAAGTAGACGCTGGTGGCGCGGTCGTAGGCGTCGACGTCGATGGCGCTGCCGGTCTCCACGTAGTGGCTCACGTCGGCGATCGCCACCAGCAGGCGCCAGCCCTTGCCGCGGCCCACCTTGGCGGGCTCGCAGTAGACCGCGTCGTCGAAGTCGCGCGCGTCCTCGCCGTCTATGGTCACCAGCGGGATGTCGGTCAGGTCGACGCGGCGCTTCTTGTCCTGCGGACGCACCTTGTCGGGCAGGGTGCGCGCCTGGGCCATGCAGGCATCGGAGAACTGGTGCGGCACGCTGTACTTGCGCACCGCGATCTCGATCTCCATGCCCGGATCGTCGATCTCGCCCAGCACCTCCTTGACCCGTCCCACGGGCTGGCCATAGAGCGCCGGCGGCTCGGTGAGCTCCACCACCACCACCTGGCCGGGCTTGGCGGCGCCGGTGGCGCTCTTGGGGATCATGACGTCCTGGCCGTAGCGCTTGTCCTCGGGCGCCACCAGCCAGATGCCGCTTTCGTGCAGCAGCCGCCCGATGATGGGCTGCGGCGGACGCTCGACGATCTCGACCACGCGCCCTTCGGGCCGGCCCTTGCGGTCGTGGCGCACGATGCGCACCTTGACCCTGTCCTTGTGCAGGACGGCGCGCATCTCGTTGGGGGGCAGGTAGATGTCCGGCTCGCCGTCCTCGCGGGCCAGGAAACCGTGGCCGTCGCGATGGCCTTGGACAACGCCTTCGATTTCTTCCAGCAGCGCGCCGGTGGGGTGCATATTCTTGATATATAATCCTATCTTGTTCCTGAGATGCCCAGGTGGCGGAATTGGTAGACGCACTAGTTTCAGGTACTAGCGCTGAGAGGCGTGGAGGTTCGAGTCCTCTCCTGGGCACCAAGTTTAAACAAACCCGAAAGGGTTTTTTGGCAAGAGCCGCTGAATATTTTCAGCGGCTTTTTTCTTTTGCGCGGCGCGCGGACACCACGCGCCGTCCCGCCGGCTTCTGGTCGGGCGCGATGCGCGCATCGGCATGGGGCCCCAAAATATTTGTATATAATCGCAGTTTTCCTGAAATGCCCAGGTGGCGGAATTGGTAGACGCACTAGTTTCAGGTACTAGCGCTGAGAGGCGTGGAGGTTCGAGTCCTCTCCTGGGCACCAAGATTCGCAGGCCGGCCAAGGCCTGAAAACAAAAGAGCCGCTGACACCAGCGGCTCTTTTGTTTTCAGCAGCCGGCCCGCCAGCTCTCAGATCGGCACCGCCACCAGGTCATGCCCCTGCGCGTCGACGATGCGCGCGCGCGTGAATTCCCCAACCTTGAGCGTCTTGCTGATCTTCTCGGGCGGCAGCAGCTGCACCGTGCCGTCGATCTCGGGCGCGTCGGCGTAGCTGCGGCCCACGCCGCCGCGTCGTCCCATGGCGGGCGCCGAATCCACCAGCACCTGCATGGTCGAGCCTATGCGCTGGCGCAGCCGCGCCGCCGACACCTGCTCGGCCACCGCCATGAAGCGGGCCCGGCGCTCCTCGCGCAGTTCCGCCGGCAGCATGCCCGGCAGCTCGTTGGCCGCGGCACCTTCCACCGGGCTGTAGGCAAAGCAGCCCGCGCGGTCGATCTGGGCCTCGCGCAAGAACTCGAGCAGATGCTCGAACTCGGCCTCGGTCTCGCCGGGGAAGCCGGCGATGAAGGTGCTGCGGATCACCAGCTGCGGGCACAGCTCGCGCCAGCGCTGAATGCGCTCGAGGTTGCGCTCGCCGCTGGCCGGTCGCTTCATGCGGCGCAGCACCTCGGGGTGGCTGTGCTGGAAGGGCACGTCCAGGTAGGGCAGCACCTTGCCGCTGGCCATCAGCGGGATCACCTCGTCCACGCTGGGATAGGGATAGACGTAGTGCAGGCGCACCCAGGCGCCGTAGGGCTCGGCCATCTCGCCCAGCGCCTGCACCAGCTCGAGCATGCGCGTCTTCACCGGCTTGCCGTCCCAGAAACCGGTGCGGTACTTGAGGTCCACGCCGTAGGCCGAGGTGTCCTGGCTGATCACCAGCAGCTCCTTGACGCCGCCTTCGAACAGCGCCTTGGCCTCCTTGAGCACGTCGCCGATCGGCCGGCTCACCAGGTCGCCGCGCATCGAGGGGATGATGCAGAAAGTGCAGCGGTGGTTGCAGCCTTCGCTGATCTTGAGGTAGGCGTAGTGCCGGGGCGTCAGCTTGACGCCGGCCGCAGGAACCAGGTCGACGAAGGGGTCGTGCGGCTTGGGGCAGTGGGCGTGGACCGCGTCCATCACCTCCTGGGTGGCATGCGGCCCGGTCACGGCCAGCACGCTGGGATGCATCTGCCTGACCAGGTTGCCGCCGCCCTCGCCCGCCTTGGCGCCCAGGCAGCCGGTCACGATGACCTTGCCGTTCTCGGCCAGGGCCTCGCCTATGGTGTCCAGACTTTCCTTGACCGCGTCGTCGATGAAGCCGCAGGTGTTGACGATGACCAGGTCCGCGCCCTCGAAGGTCTTGGAGGTCTGGTAGCCCTCGGCGCTCAGCTGCGTGAGGATCAGCTCGGAATCGGTCAGGGCCTTCGGGCAGCCCAGGCTGACGAAGCCGACCTTGGGGGTGGTGGGGACAGGAGAAAGAACATCACTCATCCCGCTATTTTCCCAGTTCTGGCCCAGCCAGCAGCTCGGTCAGCGCTTTAACCCGAAAGCCCCGAACATCTGCTCGGTCTGTTTCTGCATCTGCTCCTGCATCTGCGCGAACATGTTCTTGGACTGCTCCACGTAGTTGCCCATCACGCCCTGCATCAACGGCGACTGCAGGCTCATGAACTGGGCCCACATCTCGGGCGTCAGCGGCTTGGACTGTTCGGCCAGCTTGTTCTGGATGTCCATCATCACCTGCACGTTCTTCTCGAGGTAGCTGCCCATGAAGCCCTGCATGGCGTGGCCGTAGAAGCGGATGATGTTGCACAGCGCCTGCTCGCTGAACATGGGCGCGCCGCCGGCCTCCTCCTCCAGGATGATCTGCAGCAGGATGCTGCGCGTCAGGTCCTCGCCGGTCTTGGCGTCGCGCACCGTGAAGAGCTGGTTGTCCATGACCAGCTGCTTGACCTCGGCCAAGGTGATGTAGGACGAGGTGTCGGTGTCGTAGAGCCGCCGGTTCGGGTACTTCTTGATGACGCGCTGAGGCGTCTTGCCGGTATCGGCGGGTTTGCTGGACACGACTGGGTTTCCTCGAGCGGCAGGTTGAAGGGCGGCGTATCGCGCTGCAGCAGATTCTAGGTACGGCGCAGTGCCCCATGCCCAAGGATAACCCTGAGCGTCTCGGGGCTGCGCCGCCGGCCCGTTATTCGCCGGCCTGCATAGCTGCTCTGCCGCCCAGGCGCTGGAACGGCGCCCGCTATGTCCCTAGACTGGCGCGGCTCGGGTGCCAATCGAGGCGCCATCCACCGGAGACCCCCATGAATGAATTCTCGTTGGCCTGCTGCAACTACTGCTGCGGGGACTTGATCTGCTGCTCGGGAGTCAGTGACACTGGTTGCTTGTCAGAGGGCATGGCCACCAATGATGCCGCGCGACTCCAGCCTTGTCGTCCGCGCTTTCGCAGCCACACCTGCGCCGTGGAGCGAGCTTGAATCCCGTACCGCTGCTGCGCCTGCTTGTACGTCAGTTGGGCTTTTTCCACCTGATCGACCACGGAAAACAAAAAAGGACTCGGCATTGCTGCTAAGTCCTTCATTCGATCAAGAATAATTGGTAGGCGCGATTGGACTCGAACCAACGACCCCCACCATGTCAAGGTGGTGCTCTAACCAGCTGAGCTACGCGCCTACAAGAATTCGAGAAAGCGAGAGTATAGCAGCAAAAAAACGCGCTTCCTGGCGCCGGCGCGTTTTCCGCTGCGAAGCGCGGCGCTGCATGTGCCTCAGCGCCGGCGCGCCGAGCGCACGCCGCCTATGCTGCGCACCACGCCCAGCACGCGCGCCAGCCGGCCCGAGTCGGCCACCTCGACGGTGAAGGTCATCCAGGCCGTGCCCTTGATCGACTGGGTCTGCACGCCGACCACGTTCATCTTCTCCTTGGCGAAGACCTCGGAGATGTCGCGCAGCAGGCCCTGGCGGTCGGCGGCCTCCACCGCCACGTCGACCGGGTACACAGCGGCCTCCTGCTTGGGCGCACCCCACTTGACCTCGATCACGCGCTCGGCATTGCGCGCCGCCATCTCGCGGAAGTTGCTGCAGTCGGCGCGGTGGATGCTCACGCCCTTGCCGCGCGTGACGAAGCCACCGATGGGGTCGGGCGGCGCCGGCTTGCAGCAGCGCGCCAGCTGGGTCAGCAGCGAATCGATGCCGACCACCAGCACGCCGCCCTTGGGCGTCTTCTCGGTCTGGCGCGACTTCTTGAGCAGCAGGTACTCGTCGGGCGGCAGCTGGGGCTCGGGCGGCTTGAGCAGGGTCTCGATGTTGCGCAGCGAGAACTCGTCCTTGCCCACCACCTCGAACAGGCCGTCGGCCGACTTGAAGCCCAGCTGCGCCGCCAGGTCCTCGAGCTTGACCGCGGTCTTGCCCTCGCGCTGCAACAGCTTTTCCACCGCCTCGCGCCCGCGCGCCACGTTCTCGTCCGTGATCAGCGCGTTGAACCAGGCGCGCGCCTTGGCCCGTGCGCGGTGGCTGACCATGTAGGCCAGCTCCGGGTTGAGCCAGTCGCGCGAGGGCCCGCCCTCCTTGGCCGCGACGATCTCCACGGTCTGGCCGTTCTGCAGCGGCGTGTTCAGCGGCAGCATCGCGCCGTCCACGCGCGCGCCGCGGCAGCGGTGGCCCAGGCTGGTGTGCACGCTGTAGGCGAAATCCAGCGGCGTCGCACCCTGCGGCAGCTCGACGATGGCGGCGTCGGGCGTCAGCACGTAGATGCGGTCCTCGAACAGGCCCTCGCCCTTGTCGGTGCCCGAGAGGTCGCGCTCCCAGGCCAGCAGCTGGCGCAGCACCGCGATCTTGGCGTCGTAGCTGCCGCCGGCGCTTACGCCCGCGTAGCCCTTGGCGCCCGCCTCCTTGTAGGCCCAGTGGGCGGCGACACCGTGCTCCGCGTGGTCGTGCATGGCCTGGGTGCGGATCTGGATCTCGATCGGCTTGCCCGCCTCGTCGCGCACCACGGTGTGCAGCGACTGGTAGCCATTGGGTTTGGGCTTGGCGATGTAGTCGTCGAACTCCTCGGTGATCGGCGTGAAGCGCGAATGCACCCAGCTCAGCGCCTCGTAGCAGTCGCGCACGCTGGGCACGATGACGCGCAACGCGCGGATGTCGAACACCTGGTCGAAGTCCAGCGACTTGCCGCGCATCTTGCGCACGATGCTGTAGATGTGCTTGGGCCTGCCCTGCACCGTGGCCTGTATGCCCTGGGCGCGCAGCTCGGCCTCGAGTCCGGCGCGCAGCTGCTCCATGCGGCCCTCGCGCTCGGCGCGCTTCTCGTCGAGCAGGCGCGCCACCTGCTTGTAGGTGTCGGGCTCGAGAAAGCGGAACGCCAGGTCCTCCATCTCCCACTTGATCTGCCAGATGCCCAGGCGGTTGGCCAGCGGCGCAAACACCTGCAGCGACTCGCGCGCCAGGTTGGGCGGCATGGGCTGCTTGCTGGCCGCGTGGTAGCGCAGGGTCTGCAGGCGCGAAGCCAGGCGCAGCATGACCACGCGCAGGTCGCGCGAGAAGGCCAGCAGCATCTTGCGCACGGCCTCGGTCTGCAGGCGCGGGTCGTCCGACAGCTGAGCCGAGGTCTGGGCGCTGCGCGACAGGCGCTGCACGCGCACCAGCTTGGTCGACTCCATGGCCAGCGCGGCAAAGCTCTCGCCGAAGGCCTTGGCGATCACCTCCTGCGGCCGGTTCAGGTGCTCGCAGGCGTAGATCAGGTAGGCCGCCGCCTGCATGGCCTCGGAGCCACCGATGGAACGCAGGATGGCGGCCATCGCGTCTGCATGGATCAGTGTGTTCTCGCCGCTGTCCAGCATCTCGCCCGCGATCAGCGGCTCGGCAAAGGCGCGCGCGCGCGCCAGGGCGCCGGCCTGCTCGGGCAGGCTATGGGCGGTGGCCGCAATCAGCTCGGGTACCGGGCCTGCCACCGGCGATGTGGCGGCCGGATCCGCCATCAAGCGCTTCATCGTCTCCTCCCCCTCAGTCCTTTGCCAGCAGGAAATCCGTCACCACCTCGACCTGGCTCGCCGCCACGAAGGTGGGCGCATGGCCCACCCCTTCGAACTCCACCAGGCGCGCCCGCGGTCCGCGCTCGGTCATGGCCTGGCCCGTCTCGCGCGACAGCAGGTCGGATTGCGTGCCGCGCGTGATCAGCGTGCGGGCACGCACCTGGTCGTACAGCTGCCACAGCGCCGCCTCGCCCTGCGCCGCGGCTTCGGGCGTCAGCGCGCGGAACGGCACGGCGATGGCCGGGTCGTAGTGCAGGGTGTAGCTGCCGTCGGGCAGCTGCTTGACCATGGCCTGCGAGAGCGCGAGCCACTGCGCCGGCGTGTGCGCGCCGAAGCTGGTCGACACCGTCCACATCGCGTCCGCGGCCTGCTGCACCGAGGCAAAGCGGCCGGTCTCGCCCAGGTACTGGCCGATGCGCTGCAGGGCCTGCC
The DNA here is from genome assembly GCF_005503345.1 of Ramlibacter sp. 2FC. Taxonomy (NCBI): domain Bacteria; kingdom Pseudomonadati; phylum Pseudomonadota; class Betaproteobacteria; order Burkholderiales; family Comamonadaceae; genus Ramlibacter; species Ramlibacter sp. 2FC. Next base: position 3,282 of record NZ_SCMM01000007.1, on the reverse strand, counting down.
ACTGCAGCACCGGCCCCACGTCGTTGAGCACCATGCGGCGCGGCGGCACCGGCAGCGGCAGGCCGGGCTGGCCCGCCAGCGCCAAGCCGATCAGGCCGCCCATGCTGGTGCCGACCCAGTCCAGCGCGGCCATGGGGGCCTGCCGGTGCAGCTGCGCCAGCAGCGCCAGCATGTCGGCCGCGTACAGCGGGATCTGGTAGCCCGTGGCCTCCTTGAGCCAGTCGCTGCGGCCGCGCCCCACCACGTCCGGGCAGACCACGCGCAGGCGGCCGCCGGCGCGTGCGAGCAAGGCCTGGGCCAGCACGTCGAAGTCGCGCCCCTGGCGCGTCAGGCCATGCGCACAGACCACCACGTGCGGCGCCGAGGCTTCGCCCCACTGCCAGTAGGCCATGCGATGACCGCCCCAGGGATCCGGGCAGGACACATGATTCAGCACGGGTTCGGTCATGGTGAGATCGGGACTGGATAATGGGTTGTCTGCATCGCTTTTTCTGCATCGTAATTCATACGGAGGTCACACATGTTGGACGGCAAGACCGCGCTCGTCACCGGCTCGACCAGCGGCATCGGACTGGGCATCGCGAAGGCGCTGGCGCGCCAGGGCGCGAACATCGTGCTCAACGGCTTCGGCGACGCCCAAGGCCCGCAGGCCGAGGTGGCGGAACTGGGCGTGCAGGTCGCCTACCATGGCGCCGACATGAGCCAGCCGACCGAGATCGAGGCCATGATGCGCTTCGCGGCCGAGCGCTTCGGCCGCGTCGACATCCTGGTCAACAACGCCGGCATCCAGCATGTGGCGCGCATCGAGAACTTCCCGGTCGAGAAATGGGACGCGGTGCTGGCGATCAACCTCTCCAGCGCCTTCCACGCCACGCGCCTGGCGCTGCCGGCCATGCTGGCGGCCAACTGGGGGCGCATCATCAACGTGGCCTCGGTGCACGGCCTGGTGGCCTCGGCCGAGAAGGCGGCCTACGTGGCGGCCAAGCACGGCATCGTCGGCCTGACCAAGGTGACGGCGCTGGAGAACGCCACCACGGGCGTGACCTGCAATGCGATCTGCCCGGGCTGGGTGCTGACCCCGCTGGTGCAAAAGCAGGTCGACGCCAAGGCCGCCGCCCACGGCCTGAGCAACGAAGAGGCCAAGCGCCTGCTGCTGGGCGAGAAGGAGCCCTCGATGCAGTTCACCACGCCCGAGGAGCTCGGCGAGCTGGCCGTGTTCTTCTGCTCCCCCGCCGCCAACAACGTGCGCGGCGTCGCCTGGAACATGGATGGGGGGTGGGCGGCCCAGTAGCGAGGGCCCCCGCGCTGCGGCGACGGCACCAGCCGAAACCCCCTACTTCAGCTGCACCGTTCCCGACACCGTCACGATCACCGTGCTGCGCCCGGCCTCCACCGGCAGCGGCGCATCCGAGGCCGCGGCCCGGGCCTCCAGCGCCATCATGCGCGGGCGCGGCACCGGGCCCTGGTCGTTGGCCTGGACCGAAACCTCGCGCAGCGTGAAGCCTGCGAAACCAAATCCCTTGGCGATGTCGGCCGCCTTGGCCCTGAAGCGCTCGATGGCCATGGCCTGGGCCTCGCCCTCGACCTTGGCGCGCTGTTCCCGGCTCAGGCCGAAGGCCACCTGGCCGATGGTCAGGGTCTGCATGCGGCCGGCGCTGGCGCTGATGCGCGCGAAGTCCCGCCCCTCCAGCACCAGCTCGGCGCTGCCCTGCCAAGCGCTGATCTTGCCGTCACGGCCGTGGCGCGGGTAGAGGCTGAAGCCGCCGGTGCGCACATCGAGCTGGCCGGGCTGGGCGAGCTTCTTCGCCTCGGCCAGGGCCGCGTCGAGCGCCAGCTTGAGCTGGTTCTGCACCGTGCCTGCATCCGGCCCCTCGCGCGTGGTGTTGAGCGTGACCGTCAGCAGGTCCTGCGGCACTTCCACCGCCCCCTGGGCCGAGAGCTGGGCCAGGTTCTGTGGCGGCGGCAGGAAACCGGGTGGGGGCTGGGCGGCCGCCGGCGCGGCGCTCAGCGCCAGCAGGCAGGCCAGGGCAGCGGCGCGGCAAGCAAACCCCGTCGAGGCAGGAACAGGCGCCCGCATTCAGCGCCTGCCCTGGGGGAGGCGCCGTTCGGCAGACATCCGCAGCTGCTCGCGCAACTCGGCGTGCTCCTGGGGGGTGAGGCGACGTTCGGGCATGGCAGCGGGACCGGCGTCCCGCCCCGTGCGCTGCGACTCCACTGTTTGGCGCAAGTCGCTGCGCCGCGGCTCTAACCCGCCCCGGAAGTCGCCGGGCCGCGCCGGCTCGGCCGCGAGCCAGCCGGCCGCCACCAAGCCGGCACTGCCCAGTACGAGCGATCGCGTGATTGATCTTGTTCTCATGATGTTGAAAGCTTCGCACGCCTTCGTGTGATTTTCCCATGCGTCTCCTGTGCGAAGGGCAACATTTGTAACATACTGAAAAGCGGCCGGAAAAAATCCGTTTTTGCCCGATCGGCGCTTCAAAATTGGCGCTGTTACAAATTCGCCGTAAGGATCCTATGACGCAAATTCCGACACGCCCCGACAAGATTCTGGTGGTCGACGATGACGCGCGCATCCGCGACCTGCTGCGCCGCTACCTCACGCAGGAAGGCTTCGAGGTCATGGTGGCCGAGGACGGCAAGGCCATGAACCGCATCCTGCTGCGCGAGACGGTGGACCTGATCGTGCTCGACCTCATGATGCCCGGCGAGGACGGCCTGTCGATCTGCCGCCGCCTGCGCGCGGCCAACGACCGCACGCCCATCATCATGCTGACCGCCAAGGGCGAGGACGTGGACCGCATCGTCGGCCTCGAGGTCGGCGCGGACGACTACCTCGGCAAGCCCTTCAACCCGCGCGAGCTGCTGGCCCGCGTCCACGCCGTGCTGCGCCGCCGCCCCCCGCAGGAGGCGCCCGGCGCCCCCTCTGCTGAAAACGAGGTGGTCAACTTCGGCCCCTTCGTGTTCGACCTGGGGGCCCGCACCCTGCGCAAGAACGGCGAGGAGCTGTCGCTGACCACCGGCGAGTTCGCCATGCTCAAGGCCCTGGTGCGCCACCCGCGCCAGCCGCTGTCGCGCGAGAAGCTGGCCCAGCTCGCGCGCGGCCGCGAGTTCGAGCCCTTCGACCGCAGCCTGGACGTGCAGATCTCGCGACTGCGCAAGCTGGTCGAGCAGGACGCCACGGCCCCACGCTACATCCAGACCGTCTGGGGCGTGGGCTATGTGTTCGTGCCGGACGGCACGAGCTGAGTTCCAGCTCCCGCCCTCCCCGCCACACCCTCAGCC
>NZ_SCMM01000079.1:0-12310 GCF_005503345.1 Ramlibacter sp. 2FC | reverse complement strand
CCCCACCGCCGCCCGCGCCGATCCAAGCGGCGGCTGCCGGCCTGGGGCTGGACTTCGTCGCCCCCAGCCTGTCGCCGGTCGCGCCGCCGCCGGCTGCGGTACCCGACCTGCTGCCGGAACTCGACCTCGACCTGCCGGCGGCAGCGCCGGCCTTGTCCCCCGCGCCTGCGGCAGCGGCCGCTGCGCCCGGCCCGGCCTCGAACATGATCGAGTTCGATCTGGACACCCTTTCGCTGGACCTGCCGCCCGCCGTGCCCGACGCCGCGACCGAGGCCAGCGAGGACGATCCGCTGGCGACCAAGCTGGCCCTGGCTCAGGAATTCCACGCCATCGGCGACACCGACGGCGCACGGACCCTGGTCAAGGAAGTCGTGGCCGAGGCCTCGGGCTCCCTGAAGTCGCGCGCCGAGCGCTTCCTGGCCGAGCTGGCCTGAGGACCGACGAGCTTGCCCATCCGCCTGTCCCTGCCCGGCCCCCTGTGAGACTGGCCCTGGGCGTCAGCTACAACGGCCAGGCCTACCAGGGCTGGCAAAGCCAGCCTTCCGGCCAGACCGTGCAGGACCAGCTGGAACAGGCACTGGCGCAGTTCAGCACGGTGCCGATCGGCACGCTGTGCGCGGGACGCACCGACGCCGGCGTGCATGGCCTGATGCAGGTGGTGCACTTCGACACCGAGCTGCAACGCGAGCCCTTCTCCTGGGTGCGCGGCACCAACCGCTTCCTGCCGCCCGACATCGCCGTGCAGTGGGCCCAGCCCGTGCCCGACAGTTTCCACGCTCGCGCCAGCGCCGTGGCCCGGCGCTACGCCTATGTGTTGCTGGAGTCGCCGGTGCGGCCCAGCATCGAGGCCGGCCGCGTGGGCTGGGTGTTCCGACCGCTCGACGAAGCGGCGATGCGCGAGGCCGCGGACCACCTGCTCGGCGAACACGACTTCAGCAGCTTCCGCGCCAGCGCCTGCCAGGCCCTGACCCCGGTCAAGACCATGAAGCGCATCGCGATCGCGCGGCGCGGTGCCTACTGGCGCTTCGACTTCGAGGCCGACGCCTTCCTGCACCACATGATCCGCAACTTCATGGGCTGCCTGGTCGCGGTCGGCCAGGGCCTGCAGCCGCCCGGCTGGATGCGCGAGGTGCTGCTCGCGCGCCGGCGCGACGTGGCGGCGCCGACCTTCGCGCCCGACGGACTGTACTTCCTCGGCCCGGTCTACGAAGACCATTGGGGCCTGCCGCAGCGCACGGCTGCGTATGATGGGCTTCCATGAGCCCCTCCCCGCCGACCTCGAACCCATCTGCCCGCACCAGGATCAAGATCTGCGGCATCACGCGCGAGCAGGACCTGGACACGGCCGTGGCCGCAGGGGCCGACGCGGTCGGCTTCGTGATGTACGCCAAGAGCCCGCGCCATGTCGCGCCCGCGCGTGCCGCCGCGCTGGCGCGCCGCCTGCCGCCCTTCGTCACGCCGGTGCTGCTGTTCGTCAACGCCGACCTGGCCACGGTGCAGGCCGCCTGCCGCGAGGTGCCGGGCGCCATCCTGCAGTTCCACGGCGACGAGACGCCGGCGCAATGCGAGCAGATCGGCCAGGCCTGCGGACGGCCCTGGCTGCGCGCGGCCCGCATCCCGCTGCACCACCCCTTTGATTTCGACTTGCTAAAATTCGCGGCGGATCACCCCAGTGCCCTGGCCATCCTGCTCGACGCCCATGTCGAGGGATACGGCGGCGGCGGAAAAGCATTCGATTGGTCACTCCTGCCTCCAAGCGTCGCCTCTCACCTCGTTTTGTCTGGTGGGCTCACGCCTGCAAACGTGACCGATGGCATCCTGCAGCTGCGGCCGCGCGGGCTGTCGCTGGCCGTTGACGTGAGCTCCGGCGTCGAGGTGAGTGCTGCGGGAGGGGGAACCCTCAAGGGCATCAAGGACCCGGAAAAGATCCATCGCTTCGTGGCGGCCGTGCGTGCCGCCGACGAGCAAATTGCCTGAAGGCACATCATGTTCGAATACCATCAGCCCGACGCCACGGGCCATTTCGGGATTTACGGCGGCAGCTTCGTCAGCGAGACGCTGACCTACGCCATCAGCGAGCTGCGCGAGGCCTACGCCAAGTACCAGCAAGACCCCGAGTTCCTGGCCGAGTTCCGCTACGAGCTCGCCCACTTCGTCGGCCGCCCCTCGCCCGTCTACCACGCCGCGCGCATGAGCCGCGAGCAGGGTGGCGCGCAGATCTACCTCAAGCGCGAGGACCTCAACCACACCGGTGCGCACAAGGTCAACAACACCATAGGCCAGGCCATGCTGGCCCGCCGCATGGGCAAGCCCCGCATCATCGCCGAGACCGGCGCGGGCCAGCACGGCGTGGCCACCGCCACCATCTGCGCGCGCTACGGCCTGGAATGCGTGGTCTACATGGGCAGCGAGGACGTCAAGCGCCAGAGCCCCAACGTCTACCGCATGAACCTGCTGGGCGCCACCGTGGTGCCGGTGGAATCGGGCAGCAAGACGCTCAAGGACGCGCTCAACGAGGCGCTGCGCGACTGGGTCGCCAACGTGGACAACACCTTCTACATCATAGGCACCGTGGCCGGCCCGCACCCCTACCCCATGATGGTGCGCGACTTCCAGCGCGTGATCGGCGAGGAATGCCTGACCCAGATGCCCGAGATGCTGGCGCGTCAAGGCATTGCGGCGCAGCAGCCCGACGCGGTGGTCGCCTGCGTGGGCGGCGGCAGCAATGCCATGGGCATCTTCCATCCCTACATCCCCTACGAAAACACGCGCCTGATCGGCGTCGAGGCAGCGGGTGAAGGCCTGGACACGGCCAAGCACGCTGCCTCGCTGCAGCGCGGCAGCGCCGGTGTGCTGCACGGCAACCGCACTTATGTGCTGCAGGACGCCAACGGCCAGATCACCGAGACGCACAGCGTCAGCGCCGGCCTGGACTACCCCGGCGTCGGCCCCGAGCACGCCTTCCTCAAGGACATCGGCCGCGCCGAGTACGTGGGCATCACCGACCGCGAGGCGCTGGAGGCCTTCCACTACCTCTGCCGTACCGAGGGCATCATCCCCGCGCTCGAGTCCAGCCACGCCATTGCCTACGCCATGAAGCTGGCCAAGACCATGCGGACCGACCAGTCCATCCTGGTCAACCTCTCGGGCCGAGGCGACAAGGACATAGGCACGGTGGCCGACCTGGCCGGCGTCGATTTCTACGACCGGCCCTCGATGCGCGGCCTGTCGGTCAAGGGAGCCAAGGCATGAGCCGCATGACAGAAACGTTTGCGCGGCTGAAGGCGCAAGGGCGCAAGGCGCTGATCCCCTACGTGACGGCTGGCTTTCCATTTGCCGACATCACGCCCGAGCTGATGCTGGGCATGGTCGCGGCCGGGGCCGACGTGATCGAGCTCGGCGTGCCCTTCTCCGACCCCTCGGCCGACGGCCCGGTGATCCAGAAGGCCGGCGAGCAGGCCCTGGCCCTGGGCATAGGCATGGTCCAGGTGCTGGCCATGGTGCGCGCCTTCCGCGAGCGCGACAGCAGCACCCCGGTGGTGCTGATGGGCTACGCCAACCCGGTCGAGCGCTACGACCAGCTGCACGGCGCCGACGCCTTCATCCGCGACGCCGCCGCGGCCGGCGTGGACGGCGTGCTGGTCGTCGACTACCCGCCCGAGGAATGCGAGGAGTTCGCGGCCAAGCTGCGCACGCACGGCATGGACCTGATCTTCCTGCTCGCGCCGACCTCGACCGACCAGCGCATGGAGCAGGTGGCCCGGGTCGCCAGCGGCTATGTCTACTATGTCTCGCTCAAGGGCGTGACCGGTTCCGGCGCGCTCAACACCGCCGAGGTCGAGGCCATGCTGCCGCGCATCCGCCGCCATGTCAGCGTGCCGGTCGGCGTGGGCTTCGGCATCCGCGACGCGGCCACGGCCCGGGCCATAGGCCGGGTCGCCGACGCCGTGGTGATCGGCAGCCGCCTGATCCAGCTGATCGAGGCGCAGCCGCGCGCCCAGGTGGTGCCCGCCGCCGCGGACTTCCTGCGCGGCATCCGCCAGGCGCTGGACGTATCATCCACCCCCATCGTTGAGGACTGACCCATGAGCTGGCTTGAGAAGCTGCTGCCCCCCAAAATCCAGCAGACCAACCCCACCGAGCGCCGCAGCATCCCCGAGGGGCTGTGGATCAAGTGCCCGAGCTGCGACACCGTGCTCTACAAGACCGACCTGGAACAGAACCAGAACGTCTGCCCGAGCTGCAACCACCACCACCGCATCGGCGCGCGCGCGCGGCTCAACGCCTTCCTCGACGGCGAAGGGCGCTACGAGATCGGCCAGGAGGTCATCCCGGTCGACGCGCTGAAGTTCAAGGACAGCCGCAAGTACCCCGAGCGCCTCAAGGAGGCGCTGGAGAACACCGGCGAGACCGACGCCCTGGTCGTCATGGGCGGCGCGGTGCACAGCATCAACCTGGTGGCGGCCTGCTTCGAGTTCGACTTCATGGGCGGCAGCATGGGATCGGTGGTCGGCGAGCGCTTCGTGCGCGGCGTCGAGGCCGCGATCGAGCAGAAGGTGCCCTTCGTCTGCTTCACGGCCACCGGCGGCGCGCGCATGCAGGAGGGCCTGCTGTCGCTGATGCAGATGGCCAAGACCAATGCCGCGCTGACGCGCCTGGCCAAGAAGGGCCTGCCCTACATCAGCGTGCTGACCGATCCGACCATGGGCGGCGTGAGCGCGGGCTTCGCCTTCGTCGGCGACGTGGTGATCGCCGAGCCCAAGGCGCTGATCGGCTTTGCCGGCCCGCGCGTGATCGAGTCGACGGTGCGCGTGACCCTGCCCGACGGCTTCCAGCGCGCCGAGTTCCTGCAGCAAAAGGGCGCGATCGACTTCATCTGCGACCGCCGCGAGCTGCGCAAGACCATCGCCAACACCCTGGCCATGCTGCAGCGCCAACCGGCCGACGCGGTCAGCTGAACCCCGGGCCGTATCAGTCGGCCTCGCCGGCGCTGCCGGTCGCAAAAGCCAGCCTGGGCGGCGCGTGGCCCGGCACGCAGCGCTGGCGGCGATCGCGCTCGGCCAGCGTCGCCTGTTCGCGCGGTGCCACGGCGCGCCTGATGCCGAAGATCTCGGCCAGGTTGGCAGCCGGGGCGTGCACCGGCTGCAGCAGCGCGGCCGGGCCGGTGAGCAGGGGCGTCACGCCGGGACCGTGGCCGGCGACCGTGCTGTCGCCATGCACGATGACGCCGATCGTGACCCGGCCCTGGCGGTAGCGCGGGCCGTGCCGGTTGTCGGCGTCGCTGATCGCCACCAGGTCGCCGAAGCGCAGGCTGCCCAGCCGATAGCGCAGGCGCGTCGCGCGGTCGCCGAGCTGGATGTCGTAGTCCCCGCGCCAGGCCGTGCTCTTGCCCAGGCCCGAGCCCATGATGCGCGCCGGCACCAGGTGGGTCACCGGGACCAGCAGCCGGCCTTCGCGCTCGCCCAGGCCCCAGCGCGCCAGCAGGGCCGGCGCGCAGTTGAGCACCTCGATGCGCGGATGCCCGGTCAGCCTGAGGCCCAGGCCGCAGGCGACGATCTGGATGCGGTCGCCGATCTGCAGCCGCGCCAGCACCGCGCTCGGGAAGTCCACCAGCACATGGTTGACGCCGCCGTGCTTGCCGGTCACCAGCCCCTGCTGGCCGCGCGCCGGTCCGGTGATCACGCGCGCTCGGTTGCCGACGCAGGCGTAGGTGAGCAGCGCATTGTTGGGGCCGTCGCGCGGGCCGATCACCTCGCGCTGGTTGTTGTGCAGGGCCACGCCGGGCTCGATGTGGTCGCCGGCCAGGCCCACGCAGAGGTCGCCGATGCGGCGGTTGAGCACGATGCCGCCCGTGCCGGGCAGCACGCGCGGCACGCCGTCGTAGCCTATGCGGTAGGGCGAGGCGCGGCCCACCGGGTGGGCGATCTGGCCCTGCACGGTCACGGCGACCAGCTCGTCGCGGTTGACGCGCGGGCCGCGCGGCTCGGGTGCGGGGACATGGGACGCCATGCTTGCGCTCCTTCAGGCGAGAGATGAGCGGTCAACGGTCGTTTCCAGGCTCAGACGGGGTACCACCAGGCGCGCGCGTGCAGCCATGGGTCGGCGGACTCGTCGCCCGCAGCCTCGCCCGGCAGCGCGAGCACATGCACCGCCGCCAGCCGGCCCAGCGGCTGCAGCAGCGCCGCGAGGCCGGCGCCGGCCAGCGCCTCGCGCACCAACACGCGTTCGGCGGCGAACAGGCTGGCGGCATCGCCATCCACCGACTCGGCCGCCAGGCCCAGCCGGGCCAGTGCCTGCACCGGGCCGGGCGCGGCGCCGCCCACGGGCAGCGGACAGAGGATCAGAGCGCCCTCCAGCGTCGCCGACAGCGCCAGCGCGTCCAGCGCCCCGGCCAGCGGGTCCAAGCCCACGCACCAGGCTTCGCTGCGGCCGGCGGCCTCGTCGCGCTCCTGCAGCGCCTGCGCCAGCCACTCGAAGCGCTCGACCACCGACTCGTCACCGGCGCTGCGCAGCTGCGACTCGGCCAGGCAGTCGCCCACCCAGCGCAGCAGCCAGGAGCCGGCGTCGGTGGCTTCGCGCAGCGCGATCCACTCGCCCAGCGCCGAGGCGTCCGGCGCCTGGCCGGCCTGGCCCGGTTCGGCGGCGCGGTGCGGCAGCAGCTCGCTTGAATCCAGCACCTGCCAGAACGAACGCGTGAGCCAGGTCTCGAACACGCGCGTGAGCCCCAGCGCCAGCCGCGGCCCCAGCGCGTGGCCGAGCGCCAGCGCGGGGTCGAGCACGCAGCGCAGCTTGGCGCTGTCGACGGTGACGCGCAGGTCGCTGGCGCCCATGGTCAGTCGTCCCAGGCGTCCCAGGCGTCGAACACGTCGTCCCTGTTCAGACGCAGCGGAGCGGCAGGCGTGCCCCGCTGATCCAGCATCGGCTGGCTGGCGCCGGCCGCAAAGACGATCTTGCGCACAATGGCGCCGGACACGGGGTCGATGCGCAGGAACACGCCGCGGCGCTGGCGGTTGTGCGCGAGATGGTCGCGGATATGCTGGTTCATGCCTCTGTGGGTGGTGTCGACTTCGATGTGCGTGGCGCGGTGCCGCACAGGGTGGACGAACTGGATGTCGGGCCAGCGCGCCAGCGCGCCCGGCCGGCCGCGCTCGCGGCGGCGCCCCTCGACATGGACACCCACGCCTCGGCCCGGGAACCAGCGCTGCACCTGCCGCGCCACCTGCTCGATCACGCGCGCATGCGGCCTGCGGATGATGGCCGCGTCGACGCCGTCGTCGAGCCCGTCCCAATCGTCGCCGCGCGCCATCGCCCGCACCTCAGGCCGCCTGCGGCACGCCGAGCACGCTTTGCAGCGCCGGCGTCACGCCGGGGAAGCCGCGGCCTTCGGGCGTCATGCGGTAGGCCGCGACCCAGGCCTCGGCATGGGCGCCCATGGGCCGCACCACGCTCTGGAACAGGATGGGATCGACCGCGGTCTTGAAATCGTTGTCGGCGATGAACTGCAGCATGCGGCGGCCGCTCTCGGCCATCTTGGCGCGCTGCGAAGGCTCGGCGACGCCGCCCAGGTAGCGGTTGGAGACGATTTCCACCACGTCCCACTTGGTGTTGGCGTCGAAGGCCTTCTTGATGTCGGGCGCGTCGAGCAGCTTGAGCACCTCGACCAGGTAGTGGCCGGTCTCCATCGCGAGGGCGAACACATTGCCGTAGGTCGAGCGGTCCAGCGCGTAGCGCAGGTCCAGGCCGATGCGCTGTATGGTGCCCACGCTGCCGAAGGGCCGCTGGTCTATCAGCTGGCCGCCGCGGATCACCTCGCCGATCAGCAGGTCGCGGAAGTACTGCCCCACCGCCACCATGAAGCCCAGCATCTGGCGATGGAAGTTGCGGTTGACCACCGCCCCGGCCGGCGCCTGCGCGGTGCCGTAGTTGAAGGCGCGGCGGTAGGCCACCATGCGGTCGCTCTTGCCGTAGCGCAGCGGCCGCCATTTCTCGAGCAGGTAGAGGCCGCGCGCGCCGGGCCCGCGCTGTATGCGCATCTTGCCCAGGCGGAACAGGCGCAGCAGCGTCTCGACCACCTCGAAGATCTTCATGCGCTCGTGCTGGTAGATGTAGTAGAGCTCGGCCGCGGCATGCAGCTGGCTGGGGACGATGGAGTCGTCGAAATCGGGGCTGATGTAGGGGTAGCCGACCTTGTCGAATCCACCCTGCCCCTGCGGCCCCAGACCGATGAGGTCGAAAAAGGCGCCCTCGCTGTCGCCGCCGGCCTTTTGCAGCAGTTCTCCGAGCTTGTTCTCGAACTGGGTGCCCAGGGCCTCGCGCTGCTCGGGCGGCAGGTTCTGCATCTGCTCCTGCAGGAAGGTCTCCCACAGGCGCTGGATGGTTTCGGTGGTTTGGAAGTTCATGGTGGACTCCTGGGCACGGCGTTCAGATCGGCGTGTCGCCGGGAACCTCGTTCAGCAAGCGAGATTCCAGCGCGTTGAGGTAGACCAGCCGCGCAATGCGTTCGGGATCGGCCTGGCCGCCCGTGCCCGTGAGGTGCTCGAACTGCTCGGCGTATGCCTTGCCGAGTTCGGGGTGGTGCGCATCCAGATACGCCTTGACCTTGCTCACGGGGCCGGTGGCCTTGTGCTTGTCCAGCTGTTTGTTGGTGTTCCCTGCGCTCGGATGGAGCGAATCAGCCAGTGCGTCGCGCACCGCGCCGAGGGAACGGTAAACGTCGAATGCGGTCTTGCCCGGGGAGCCCGCAGGCCTCTTCGTGAGCATGAGTGCAGCGGCGACGCGGTCGATGGCCTCGACCATCCGTTGCGTCGAAGACACGGGTGCGGGGACCGCAGGCGCGGCGGCCCACAGTGCGAATTTGTCGATCCTCATGACGGGCCTCCGCTTCAGGGCTTGTTGGCGATGATCTCCAGCGACTCTTCGAAGTGCCGCGGGATCGGCGTCGGGACGGCCACCGGCAGCGCGGCCACGGCACCGCCGGTGGCCACGGCGATCGCCTGCAGCGGACGCTCGACGATTTGCCGCAGGCAGCCGTTTGCGCCGAAGATGTCGTCGATGGGCAGGCAGCCGGCGGTCATCTGGTCGATCACCGGGCGCCATTGCTGATCGGACTCCCGTTGCTGGTAGAGCTCGTCGTGGATCGCCTGCGCGAACCGCACGGACACGCCGCCGGGAAACGGCAGGTTGCCGTTGAGGTTGGCGTCGTAGGTCGGCCGCGTGGTATCCCAATCAGCATCGATCGCGGCCGCGGTGGGCCGCAGCAGCGCGTTGGTGCGCGCCAGCTCGGTCAACAGGGTGCCGGTGATCAGGTTCACATGCGGCAGGCCGCCGCCGCCGAGGTAGCCGGGATGGGCACCGCCCCAGAGTAGCGGCGTGGTCACGAAATCGAGCGTCAATGCCAGCGCCGAGGCGCGGGTCTCTGGCAGGCCCAGGTCCGCGTCGCCCGCGCAGTAGAAGTCGATCGCCCGATCGAGGTCAAACAGCACCTTGTCGAGCACGATCTGGCCGAGGATGGCGTCGTCGTCGCAATTGCAATCCGTGAAGCAATCGAGCTCACGCGCCAGCGAGCCGCGGCGGTTGACGAGGTCGATCAACCGTCCCTCCGCCTTGCTGAAGCGGTACGAACCATAGAGACCATAGTTGAGCACCGCGGGCCGCGCCACGCGCAGCAGCCGGAAGCCGCCCGCGGGCACCAAGCCGTCGATGAACAGTTGCAAGGCCTCGTGCAGGTTGGCCAGTTCCGACGCCGCCGGCGCCACCGGCGCGATGGTGTTGTCGACGAAGCGGGTCAGCCGGTTCAGCGGCGCCCAGGCCGTGGCACCGAGGGCCCGCATGCCGCCGCTGCTGCCGCCACCCGCCAGCAGGATCAGCTCGTCCATCGTGCGGGCGAGTTCGTCTTCGCCGAGCAGCGAGCGCAGGTCGCCCTGCCCCTGCGCCTCCAGCGCACTGGTCAGCGTGCGATAGGCGCGCAGGCCGCGCGGCCAGAGACTGCCGTTGTTGGCCTGCGCCGCCAAGCCGTCGATCTGGCGCAGCGCGTTGATCACCGAGTCGCGCCGCGCCTGCATCTCGCTGTAGCTGGTGGACAACAGGAAGCGTCCACCGGAGAAGCCGAGGTTGGCCATCGACTCGCCCATCAGCACGAGCATCACCGCGCAGACCTCGTCGAGGCTTTGCGCCAGGTTGCGGAACTGACGATTCAAAGCCGGCGTGAGCGCACCGATCAGCCGTGACAGGCGCGCGTATTCGCCGAGCTGGCGGCGCATGCCGAAGGTGACGTCGCGCTTGACCGGGTCCAGCCCAGCGCGGGCGGCCTGCACGCCATCGTCGATCGCACGGTGGATCACCTGCTGCCAGCCCTCCAGTTCGGGGCGGATGTCCTTGGTCAGGTTATGCGAGACGAGTTGATGCATGTCGGACTGCACGTCGGAACGGGCCTGCTCGAGGTCGACGTTGGTCGCTTGCGGCGGCGGCGGCGCGCTGGGCCGCAACTGCGGCGTGCGCAGGAAAGGCAGGCCGCGCGCCTCGCCTTCGATGGATTGCGCGCGCAGGTCGCTCTGGTAGCGCTCGGACAATGCTTGGGCGATCTGCTGCGGGTCGTTGGGGTCGCCGATCCTCAGTTCGCGCCGCAGCAGGTTGTCCAGGTCCATGCGCGGCCTGGCGTTCGGCGCCGGGTTCGATGCGGCATTGGTCGGGCTCATGGTCGCGTCCTCAAAAGGTTGAAGGGGGAAAATCAGGCGGCGAGCGCCAGGCGCTCGGGTGCGCCACGGGTCGACAGCAGGGCCCGCGGCGGCGCGCCGCCGCGCGCGGTCAGCTCGGCGATCACGCAGCGCGCCAGCCGCCGAGGCGCGACGCGCCCCGCCTCGAGCGCGTAATGGGCTGCACTCACGAGGTGGCGCGGCGCCAGCGCCGTGGCCCGCCCCTCGGCCAGGCGCGCCGCACCCTCGCGGATCGCGGCCTCGTCCTCGCGGCCGAAGGGGATGATGTCCGCCAGCGCGCGCTGCGCGAGGTTGCGCCGGGTCTGGAACGCGATCTCGTCGACCACCTCGGGGACCAGGCGCGGCGCACTGCTCATCAGCGCGGGCGGGATGCGGTGCGGGCGCTGCGCGCTGTACAGCGCCTGCCACACGCGCAGCAGACGCGTGGCCTCGCGCGTGAAGCCCATGCGCCGCATCATCTCGGCCAGCAGGTACACGCGCAAATAGGCCGTGGGGTGGGCGCCACCGGGCCGGTAGGTCATGGTGCGCGGCTGCGGATGGGCCAGGAAATCGGCCATGCCCCAGGCCGCGGCCGGGCCGCCGAGCAGCAGGGCGGCCAGGTCGGCGAAGATCTCCTTGTGCCAGCGTCCGTACACCGTGGCGAGGAAAGGGTCGCGGCGGCTGCCCATCACGCGGCGCAGCACCGCCTGGCGGTTCTCCTGCCAGAGGCCGAGGTCGGCCTGCAGGTTGTGCGCCACCTCGTGCAGGAACACGCTCTGCCAGGGCTGGTCGCGATCCCAGGGGATGCGGATCAGCGGAAACGGGTTGGGCTCGCCGAGCAGCCGCGACAGCTGCACGCCGCGCCGCATCGTGGCCGGCGAGTAGCCGTGCTCCATGTAGCAGACCGGCTTGAGCAACGGGCCGTCGAAGATGCGCGGCGCGGCCTGGCGCACGGCCTGGTAGCAGTCCTCGGCGATCGCGTCGTGGGCGGCCAGCGCCGGGCCATAGCTGGTGCCGCGCTGCGCGAACACCTCGTAGAACATGCCGAACAGCCGCCGCGCCCGGTCGAGCTCGCGCTCGACCAGCGCCATGTCCACCAGCACCCGCTGCGGCGCCCGCAGCTGCCAGCCGCGCTGCAGCTGCGCGAACCGGCGCTGGATGCCCGCCTCGGCCTTCGCCAGGCGCGCGTTGGCGGCCTCGAAATGCCGCGGCGAAGGCGCGTAGGGCATGTCCTGGGGGCGCAGGCCCACGAAGGCGTTGTCGATCCGGGCCAGCCGGCTCAGCCGGGCCGACAGCCCGGTGAGCTTGGCCTGCAGGAAACGGCGGACGTCCATGGCGCGCTCGGCGGGTGGCGTTGCTGGTCGGCTCGGCTAGCGGCCGCGTATGGTGATCGTGACCGGGCCCTGCATGGTGAAGCTGCGCGTGCGGCAGTTCGGGCAGCTCGTGGCGCCGCGCACCGCGGCGGGGGCGGCGCGCCGCGCGACCGGGGCCACGGTGCGGGCCACCACGCGGGCCGCCTGGCCGCGCGGCGTGGCGCGGCTGGCCCGGGGCACCAGCGGCCGGGCCAGGCGCTGCACCGCCTGCGGCCGGCGCACCACCTGGCGCGTGGCCTGGCGCAC
>NZ_SCMM01000078.1:0-12724 GCF_005503345.1 Ramlibacter sp. 2FC | reverse complement strand
CCCTGCACCACCTGGGCGGCGGCCAGTTCTGGGTGCCCGGCCAGGCGCTGCAGGCCGCGGCGCCGGCTCGCCCATGACGCCCGACCCAGCCCGCTTTGCGGGCCGGCTCGAGCCGCTGGGCGTCGATTTCGAGGCCCGGGCCGACCGGCCGCTGCTGCTGTCGCTGGAGCAGGCCGGCCTGCCCTGGCCCAGCTCTTGCCGCAACGGCACCTGCCGCAGCTGCATAGGCCGGCTGGCCCAGGGCCGCGTGCGCTACGAGATTCCCTGGCCCGGCCTCTCGGCCGAGGAAAAGGCGGAGGGCTGCGTGCTGCCCTGCGTGGCCTTCCCGATCTGCGACCTGGTGCTGCAAGGACCGGGCGCCTGAGGCGCTCCTGCCCTGCCCGGCCCCTGTGGACCCTGTGGCCCATGTGGCGGCACCGACCTGGCTGCCCCTGAACGCGCGCCCCTCATTGCGGCGGCGCCGGCGGCTCCAGCCATTTGCGATCGGCTTGGATGGGACCGCTCAGGGTCTTCAGGAACTCGACGATCTGGGCAGCTTCCGTGCGGCTCATGCCCAGCGGCTTGAGCTCGCTGTGCCCCTGCGGCGCGGCGGGCGCCTGGTTGTAGTGCGCCACGGTTTCCGCCAGCGTGGCGAACTGGCCGGCATGCATGTACGGGGCCCGCTCGCCGACATTGCGCAGCGACGGCACCTTGAACTGCCGCATCTGCCTTCGGCTGTCGGTCGCAAGGAACTGCAGCTCGCCGCATTGCTCCGGTTTGGCATCGCTGTGCCGTCCCAGGCAGTTGAACTCGTCCTTGAGCAACTGCTGTAGCCCCGAGAGCCGCCCGGCGTCCGCCGGCAGTCCCTTGCCGGGCGGAACCCCGGTGTTGTGGAAATCGTTGTTGCTCAGGAGTGGGCTGTTGTGGCACTGCAGGCAATTGCCCTTGCCGATGAAGAGTCGCAGACCGGCCACTTCGTTCGGTGTCAGCGCCGCGTCCATGGCCTCGCGGTCCCCCCGGCCAACCGCCTCGACGTATTTGTCGAAGCGCGAGGCACCGGGCATGAGCCGGCGTTCGTACGCGGCGATCGCCTTGCCGAGGTTGGCGAACACCCGCGTGACGGCATCGCGCTGTTGCGCACCCATGCGCTCCCATGCTGCGCGCGCCGCCGGGTCCTTGACCGGTCCCGCGTGCTCGGGCAGCCTCTTGAAGTCGGGCATGGCACCGAACAGGGCCTCGTACTCGGCACGGTAATGTTGCGCCACGAGGTGCGCGTACTGCGTGCGGTCACCCCCATGCTCCACGGAGCTCTCCAGCGGGCCCAGGGCCTGGGACCACTGGCTGTCCTTGCGACCGTCCCAGAACTGCCAGGCGCTGTGCGCGCTGCCGACGATGGACATCGTGCGCCGGTCAGTCGTGCCCACGCCTTTGGCCAGCGCGATCCCGTCCTGGAACTGCTTGTCGGGCTGATGGCAGCTCGCGCAGGACACCTGGCCGTTGGCGCTGAGTCGCTTGTCGAAGAATAGCCTCTGGCCGAACTCGGCCGCGCGCTCGTCGTCGGCGACTCGGTTGGACGGGTCGGCAGGCGGCGGCTCCAGGTGACCGATCCAGAGGCTGCGCAACGCCGACAGTTCTTCCGGGCTCCAGACCGCGCGCGGCGCAAAGATCAGCACCGCGGTCAGGCCGCCTGCGAGGAGCGCGCCGATCAGCGCCAGTTTCTTGGGTTTCATGGCAGGGCCTTGGGAGAGAGACACTATTTCTGGAGCATCAGGTTGAACTTCGCGACGTCACTGCGGCCGTTCTCGGTCACGGTGAACGCCATAACCCACCAGCCGCCCATCTGGAATCTCAGGCCCTCGACCAGGTAGTCGCCATTGCCCAGGTAGCGCGTGACGCGCGGTCGGGTGGGCAGGCCATGGCGGTGCTCCGGCATGTCTCCGTCCACCTGCACCTGGGCGTCGACCACCGGGCGGGCATCGGCCGTTTCGACATGCAGGATCCAGCTGTGCAGACGATTGATGGGCAGGGGCGCGGCGTCGGGCTTGTAGGACACGCGGTACAGGCCGCGCTCGGACAGGCGCTGGGTCGCCATGTCGAGTCCGGCGGGCCTCGCGTCAGCACGCAGGGGCTGCACGGCACCTGCCCCCAGGCCAGCCAGCAGCATGGCGCTGGTGGCCCGCAACAGGCGCCTTCGGGCCAGCTGGGCGGAGGGTTGGCAGTGTGAATCGGCTTGGGTATCGCTGTCGGACTCGTAGGGCATGGCGTACTCGCTCGAATGGGGGAGAGAAAGTGGAAGCGGGATAAGCGCTTCGCCATGACTTTGAAGCTTGCGGCGATAGGAAGGTCAAGGCACCGGGGCAGGCCGAACCGCCGTCCCCGGCGGCGGCTGCGCAAGGCGTGGAGGTGGCGTCGCCCGGGACGCCCTGCTGGGTCACGTGGACCTGGTGCGGCACCAGTTGCTACAGGTGCCCATGCCCGCTCATTTCACCGGCTTGACCCGGTAGCCCTTGCCCTGCATGCAGAGTTTCATCAGCTCGGCCTCCTGCTTATCGGGGGCCTTGTTCAGCTGGATTTGATAGCGACACTCGGACAGTGCAGTCGTGCGGTCGTATTCGGAGGCGCCTTCTTTCTCGTACTCGTAACGTACGGAACCGGCGCATGCCGACAGGATGGAGGCCGCGGCAATGACGATGAGTCTGTGTTTGTCTTTCATACGCTGATCCTGCTGGTGGATGGAATATCCGGCACGATGCGTAGCGCGCTGGGATGGCAAACCTCTGCGGCGCCGGCGCTTTCCGCCTGCCGGATGCCTGGCGGCCGAGCGGCCGCGCCATAAGACAGTACCTACTCTAGCCAGCCAAGCGGTCAGGCTTGTGCTCTTTTGTGTCACGCGGTTAAGGCCTGTTAACGCGACTTCCAGGGAGCGCGCTGCGGATCAGAAAGGCCATGCGCAAGGCCTTTTGGGGCGCATCTTTCAGTCTCTTGCAGCTTCTTTCAGTTTGAGACGACCCTGGATGCTCAGCGCACGCCCAGCCGCCAGAGCGAAGTCCGCTCCGCCGCCCTTGCCGCATGCAGCGGATCGCCCGGGTCGCTGGCCTTGCGGTGCGTGGGCCGCACGTCGCGCCGGCCCAGCACCTGGAGGCCGGCGGCCTCGATCATGGCCAGCAGTTGCTCGCGGGTTCTCAGGCCCAGGTGTTCGGCCAGGTCGGACAGGATCAGCCAGCCCTCGCCGCCCTCGGCCAAATGCTCGGCCAGGCCGTCCAGGAAGCCGCGCAGCATGCGGCTGCCCTCGTCGTAGACGGCGTGCTCTATCGGCGAGCTGGGCCGGGCAGGCAGCCAAGGCGGGTTGCAGACCACCAGCGGCGCGCGGTCGGGCGGAAACAGGTCGGTCTGCAGCAGTTCGACCCTGGCCGAGCAGCCCAGCCGCTTGAGGTTCTCGGCTGCGCAGGCCAGGGCGCGCGGGTCCTGGTCCGTGGCCACCACCTTGGCAACGCCGCGCCGCGCCAGCACCGCGGCCAGCACGCCGGTGCCGGTGCCGATGTCGAAAGCCCGTTCGCAGCCTGCGGGCAGCGGCTGGTCGGCGACCAACTGCACGTATTCGCCGCGCACCGGCGAGAACACGCCGTAGTGCGGGTGGATGCGGTTGTTGGGTGGCTGGCCGAGCGCGGGGATTTCCACGCCCTTCTTGCGCCATTCGTGCGCGCCGACCAGGCCCAGCAGCTCGCGCAGCGAGGCCACGCTGGGCGCGCCGTCGGGCGGGCCCCAGGCCTCGCCGCAGGCGGCGCGCAGGTCGGGCGCACGGCGCAGCGGAATGGCGTAGTCGCCGTCCAGCGGGATCAGCAGCATGGCCAGCACGCGGGCACGCTGCGCCTGGGCCTGGCGGTGCAAGTGGAAGGCTTCGGTCGGCGACGCGGGCGATGCAGGAGGTTTGGCGGCCTTGCGCGGCTTGCGTTCGGCGCGGCGCGCCAAGGCCTGCAGCAGCTGGCGCGCGTTCTGGAAGTCACCGCGCCACAACAGGGCCGTGCCTTCGCAGGCCAGGCGGTAGGCGGCGTCGGCGCTCAGCTGGTCGTCGGCCAGCTGTACGCGGCGCGGCGCGGAGGCGCCGCTTTCCGAGCGCCAGCGCGCCGAGCGGGCCTGGCCCGCTTCGGTCCAGCTGAGCTCAGTTTGGGTACTCACATCCCGAGGAAACAAGTCTCAGGCCGGCGCCGGGCCGCTCCCAAGCCGGCCTGGGCCCCCTCGGGGGGCAGCGAGGACACGCCAGTGCCGAGCGTGGGGGCCATTCTCAACCCCGGGTGATCTTCAGCACCTTGGCGCCTTGCGGACGCCGGGGCGCCTCGCCGCGCGGGGTGTAGGGCTTGCCGCCGTGGCCAGGCTTGCGCGGGGCGAACTCGCCACGCGGGGCGTGGTCGCCACGGGGCGTGAAGTCGCCGCGCGGGGCGAAGCCTTGCTTGCGCTCGCCGAAGCCCTCCTGGCGGCCACCGAAACCTTCCTGGCGGCCGCCGCCGAAGCCTTCGTTGAAACCGCCGCGACGCTCCTGGAAGCGGTCGGACTGACGGGGCTCCTGGCCGCGCGGCCCGAAGCCACGCTCTTCGCGCGGCGCGAAGCCGCCCTCGTTGCGGTAGCCGTCGGCGCCGACCTGGCGCGGGCCGCGGGCGAAGCGGTCGCCGAAGCCACCGCGCTCACCGCCACCGCCGAACTTGCGGCCCTGCCCGCCGCGCTCGCCGCCGCGGCCGGCACGCGGCTCGGGGAAGCGCTGCTGCGGCTCCAGGCCCGGGATCACCTCGGCCCTGAAGCGCTGCTGGCTGTAGGCCTCGATGTCGCCGATGCGGCGGCGGTCGCGGAACTCGGCGAAGGTCACGGCCAGGCCGTCGCGGCCGGCGCGGCCGGTACGCCCGATGCGGTGCGTGTAGTCCTCGGCCTTCATGGGCAGGCCGAAGTTGAACACATGGGTGATGCTGGGCACGTCGATGCCGCGCGCAGCCACGTCGGTGGCGACCAGGATCTGCACCTGGCCTTGGCGCAGCGCCATCAGGCGGCGGTTGCGCAGGCCCTGGCTCAGCGCGCCGTGCAGGGCCACGGCGGAGAAGCCGTCCTGCTGCAGGTCGCCCGCCAGGCCGTCGCACTCGATCTGGGTGCTGGCGAACACGATGGCCTGGTCGATCTTGCTGTCGCGCAGCCAGTGGTCGAGCAGCTTGCGCTTGTGCTGGGCGTTGTCGGCCCAGAACAGCACCTGCTGGATGTTGGCGTGCTTTTCCTGCGGCGAGTCGATCTGCAGCTTCTTGACCGAGGCGCCGTTGTCGTGCATGACGCGCATGGCCAGTTGCTGGATGCGCGGCGCAAACGTCGCGCTGAACATCATGGTCTGCTGGCGCTGGCTGGTCAGCTGGTTGATCTCGGCCAGGTCGTCCGAGAAGCCCAGGTCCAGCATGCGGTCGGCCTCGTCGACGACGAGGAAGCGCACCTGGTCCAGCTTGATCTGCATGGAGCGCTGCAGGTCCAGCAGGCGGCCCGGCGTGGCGACCACCAGGTTGGCGTTCTGCAGCTTGGCGATCTGCAGCTGGTAGGGCATGCCGCCCACCACGTTGGCGATGCGCAGGCCGCGGCAGTGCTTGACCAGCTCGATCGCGTCATGCGCAACCTGCTGGGCCAGCTCGCGCGTGGGGCACAGGATCAGGGCGCCCGGGGTGGCGGCCTTGAAGTTGCGCGGGTTGGTCGGGTCCTTGCGCTTGGCGCGCTTGGGCGGCGCCTCGCCCTTGGCAGCGGCCTCGGCGGCCAGGCGTTCCTGCTCGGCGCGCTCCCTGGCCTCTTCCTCGGCCTGCTGGCGGATCAGGGTGTGCAGCACGGGCAGCAGGAAGGCCGCGGTCTTGCCGCTGCCGGTCTGGCTGGAGACCATGAGATCGACGAAGCGGTGCGGCTCGTCGCCGCCCTGCTCGGCCGGCAGGGCCAGCGGGATGGCCTGTTGCTGCACCTGGGTGGGCTCGGTGTAGCCGAGGTCGGCCACGGCGCGGATCAGCTCGGGCGCCAGGCCCAGGCGCTCGAAGCCATTGGGCTCGGCAGCCTCGGCGGTCTCGGTGGATTGGGCCGCCTGGGGAGCGGCGGTGTCGGCGGCAAAGGATTCGGCAGGCGCAAAGTCGCCCTGCACGTCAAAAGTGTCGGTCATGTCGGTTTTCTCGCACGGGGCACCGCAGGGGCTGCGGGGGCGCCGTCAATGGTTAAAAAACATCAACCATCAAACGGGGCTCAAGTCGCTGCGGCGCAGGCCCGTGAGGGGCGGCCGCTCTGGTTTGAGTGACTCTTTTCGGCGAGTCAGGTGTGTGAAGGGAGATGCACAAAGGCGCCACCTTGGGTAGCGCAGCCGACGATTATCGCACGGATTGGAAAAATGCGCGGGTTTTCCCCTGGAAGCTTCAGGGTACCAGCTTCAGGAAATGTTCGCGGTAGTGCACGAGTTCGTCGATCGACTCCTGCACGTCGGCCAGGGCCGTGTGCTTCTGCTGCTTCTTGAAGGCGCTGTAGACCTCGGGCCGCCAGCGCCGGGCCAGCTCCTTGAGCGTGCTGACGTCGAGGTTGCGGTAGTGGAAGAAGGCTTCCAGTTTCGGCATGTACTTGACCAGGAAGCGCCGGTCCTGGCCGATGGTGTTGCCGCACATCGGCGTCGCCCCCTTGGACACGTACTGGGCCAGGAAGGCCAGGATCTGCGCCTCGGCGTCGGCCTCGCTCAGGGTCGAGGCCTTCACTTTGTCGATCAGGCCGCTGCGGCCATGCGTGCCCTTGTTCCAGGCGTCCATCCTGTCGAGCTGGGCGTCGCTCTGGTGGATCACCAGCACCGGGCCCTCGATGCGCGGCTCGAGACTGGGGCCGGTCACGACCACGGCGATCTCGAGCAGGCGCTCGGTCTCGGGGTCCAGGCCGGTCATTTCACAGTCGATCCAGACCAGGTTCTGGTCCGATTTGGCAAGGGTCGGTGCGGGGGTCTCAAGGGCTTCGCTCATGGCCCGGATTGTCGCCCATGGCCGCGGGCGGCTTAAACTCGGCGTCCATGCCCGAGCACTTCCCTCCTTCCCCGCTGCTGACGCTGGTCTTCGCCGTGGCGCTGCTGACCAGCCTGGTCCTGAAGTTCTGGCTGGCCACGCGCCAGGTCCGCCACGTGGCGCGCCACCGCGCGGCCGTGCCGGCGGCCTTCGCCAGCCGCATCCCGCTGGCCGCGCACCAGAAGGCCGCCGACTACACCATCGCCAAGGCGCGCCTGGGCCTGCTGGAGCTGGCGCTGGGCGCCGTGGTGCTGCTGGGCTGGACGCTGCTGGGCGGGCTGCACGCGCTGAACCAGGCGCTGCTGGCCGCGCTGGGCCCGCTGGGCGGCATGGCCCAGCAGCTGGCCCTGCTGGCCGCCTTTGCGCTGATCAACGGCCTGATCGAGCTGCCGCTGTCGCTCTACCAGACCTTCGTGGTCGAGCAGCGCTTCGGCTTCAACAAGATGACCTGGCAGCTGTGGCTGAGCGACCTGCTCAAGTCGGCCGCGGTCGGCGCCCTGATCGGCCTGCCGCTGGCGGCGCTGGTGCTGTGGCTGATGGGCGCGGCCGGCCCGCTGTGGTGGCTGTGGACCTGGGGCGTGTGGATGGGCTTCAACCTGCTGCTGCTGCTGGTCTACCCCAGCTTCATCGCACCGCTGTTCAACAAGTTCCAGCCGCTGGAGGACGAGTCGCTGAAGGCGCGCGTCACCGCGCTGATGGCGCGCTGCGGCTTCGCGGCCAAGGGCCTGTTCGTGATGGACGGCAGCCGCCGCAGCGCCCATGCCAACGCCTATTTCACCGGTTTCGGCCGGTCCCGGCGCGTGGTGTTCTACGACACCCTGCTGCGCCAGCTGGCGCCCGGCGAGGTCGAGGCCGTGCTGGCGCACGAGCTGGGCCACTTCAAGCGCCGCCACATCGTCAAGCGCATCGCGGCCATGTTCGCACTGAGCCTGGCCGGTTTCGCGCTGCTGGGCTGGCTGTCCACGCGCAGCTGGTTCTACACGGGCCTAGGAGTCCTGCCCAACATGAACAGCGTCCCCAACGACGCCCTGGCTCTGCTGCTGTTCGTGCTGGTGGTGCCGGTGTTCTCGTTCTTCGTCACCCCGCTGTTCGCCCAGCTGTCGCGCCGCCACGAGTTCGAAGCCGACGCCTATGCGGTCGCGCAGACCAATGGGCAGGACCTGTCTGCGGCCCTGCTCAAGCTCTACGCGGACAACGCGTCCACACTCACGCCCGACCCGCTGTACGTGCGCTTCTACTATTCCCACCCGCCGGCCGCCGAGCGCCTGGCGCGGCTGGCCATCGCCTGAGGAACCACGCATGAGCGACGACGCCCTCCCCCCTGTGCCCGCGCGCCGCGCGCTGGGCGCCACCGAGATCGTGACGGCGCTGTCACGACTGCAAGGCTGGAGCCTGAGCGGCGACGGCGACGCGGTCGCGATCGAGAAGACCTGGCGCTTCGCCAACTTCCACGAGACCATGGCCTTCGTCAACGCCGTGGCCTTCATCGCGCACCGCCAGGACCACCATCCCGTCCTCTCGGTCCATTACAGCCGCTGCGTGGTGCGCTTCGCCACGCGCGACGCCAAGGGCGTGACCGCGCTCGACTTCGCCTGCGCGGCCCTGGTCGACGCGCTGCATGCCTGAACGTCCGGGAAAGGACCACCCCTTGCCGCAACGCCCCACCTCCCAACCGAGCGGCCTGGTGGTCGCCAGCTACGGCCGGCATTGCCTGGTCGAGACCGAGGACGGCCGGCGCCTGATCTGCCACCCGCGCGGCAAGAAGAGCCAGGCCGTGGTCGGCGACCGCGTGCAGTGGCAGCCCACGGGCGACGAGGGCACGATAGAGAAGGTGCTGGAGCGGCGCAACCTGCTGTACCGCCAGGACGAGATCCGCACCAAGTCCTTCGCCGCCAACCTGGACCAGGTGCTGATCCTGATCGCGGCCGAGCCCGAGTTCTCGGCCAGCCAGCTCTCACGCGCGCTGATCGCGGCCGAGGCCGAGCACATCCCGCCGCTGATCGCGCTGAACAAGAGCGACCTGGTCGAGCCCTTCGAGCGCGCCTGGGCGCGCCTGCAGCCCTACCGCCAGATGCACTACGGCGTGCTGCCGCTGTCGCTGCGCCTGTCCGGCGAGGTCGACCGCGAGCACCTGCTCAAGCACCTGCGCGGCAAGACCACGCTGGTGCTGGGCCCCTCGGGTTCGGGCAAGAGCACGCTGATCAACCTGCTGGTGCCGGGCGCGACGGCGGAAACCGGCGAGATCTCGCAGGCGCTGAACTCGGGCCGGCACACCACCACCAGCACCACCTGGTACTGGGTGGAGCGGCCCAGCGGCACGGCGCTGATCGACTCACCCGGTTTCCAGGAGTTCGGCCTGCACCACATAGCCCCGGCGCAGCTGGTGGCCTACATGCCGGACCTCAAGCCCCATGTTGAGCACTGCCGCTTCTACAACTGCACGCACCGCCACGAGCCGGGCTGCGGCGTGATCGCGGCGGTGGAGACCGAGGGCCAGGCGGGCGCGCCGGACACGATCAGCGCCCAGCGCTACAAGATCTACTGCGATCTCTACGACGAGCTGAGCCAGCCGCGTTATTGAGCCGCTAGCGCCTGGCCGCGCCGAGGATGTCGGTGAGCGCCTGCACCAGCGCGTCGCACTGGGCCGGCGTGCCCACGCTGATGCGCAGGTACTGGGCGATACGCGGCGTCTTGAAGTGGCGCACCAGCACCGCACGCGCGCGCAAGGCCGCCGCCAGCGCCGCGGCGTCCTGCGCCGGATGGCGCGCGAACAGGAAGTTGGCCTGCGAGGGCAGCACCTCGAAGCCCAGGTCCTCCAGCTGCAGCACCAGGCCCTCGCGGCTGTGCATCACGGCCTGGCGGGTCTGCTCGAAGTAGGCCTGGTCCTCGATCGCGGCGCGCGCGCCGGCCTGGGCCAGGCGGTCCAGCGGGTAGGAGTTGAAGCTGTTCTTGACCCGCTCCAGCGCGTCGATCAGCGGCCGCTGGCCGCAGGCGAAGCCCACGCGCAGGCCGGCCAGCGAGCGCGACTTGGACAGGGTTTGCACCACCAGCAGGTTGGGATGGCGTGCGATCAGGCCCAGGGCGCTCTCGCCGCCGAAATCGATGTAGGCCTCGTCGACCAGCACCACGCGGTCCGGACAGGCCCGCAGCAGCTGCTCGATCTGGTCCAGCGTCAGCCCGATGCCGGTCGGCGCGTTCGGGTTTGCCAGCACCAGGCCGGCGCAGCCCTGGGCCGCGCGGCGGGCCAGCGCCGCCACGGCTATGCGCAGCTGCTCGTCGAGCGGCTGCAGTTCGGCCGCAATGCCGTACAGGCCGCAGTAGACCTGGTAGAAGCTGTAGGTGATGTCCGGCACCAGCAGCGGCTGGCGCTGCTGGAAGAAGGCGAAGAAGGCGTGGGCCAGCACCTCGTCCGAGCCGTTGCCGACGAACACCTGGCCGACGTCCAGGCCATGCTGGGCCGCGATGGCCTCGCGCAGCGCCACCGACTCGGGATCGGGGTAGAGCTGCAAGCCCTGGCGCGCCGCGTCCTGGATCGCCGCGATCACGCGCGGCGAGGGCGGGTAAGGGTTCTCGTTGGTGTTGAGCTTGACCAGGTCGGGCACGCGCGGCTGCTCGCCGGGCACATAGGGCACGAGCTGGCCCACGATGGGGCTCCAGAACGAAGGCGATGAACTCACGGAAATTCCTTGCATGAGGGTCGACCGCACGCCGACCCCGGGGAAACGACTCAGCCCAGCAGGCGCGCCAGCGTCAGCAGCGCGAGCAGCAGCATCCACATCACCACGGTGCGCCAGACCAGGCCCACCACCTGGGCCAGGTGCGCAGCCTCGGGCTCGCGCCCCGGCGTGCTTTCGCTGTCGGCTTCTGAGGGCGTGCCGTCGCCACCGGCCAGTTCGGGCTCCGGCTCGGCCTGGCTGGGCGCCACCGCCTTGAGCGCCTCGCCGCCCAGGCGCACGTTGATCGCGCCCGAGGTCGCGGCCAGGATCACGCCGTCGTTGTCGTTGGGAAAGCGCTGCGCCTGGTTGCGCCAGCTGTCCAGCGCCTCCTCGAAGCTGCCGACCACGGCAAAGCCCAGGGCCGTGATGCGCGCGGGCAGCCAGTCGATCAGGCCCCAGGCGCGGGCTGCCACGCCCTGCAGCGCGGCGCTCACCGGCTGACCGACCACGCGGCCCTTGTAGTGCCAGTAGCGAGCGACGAACTCGCTCATGCGGTAGAACACCGCGCCCGCCGGTCCCAGACCCAGCACCGCCAGCAGCGAATAGCAGGCCAGCACGCCGAACACATGGCGGTGCGCGGCCAGCACCGAGTACTCGATCACGTGGCGCACGATCTCGCTGCGCGGCAGCTCGCTGGCGTCGACCTGCTGCCACTGCGCCAGCAGCTCGCGCGCCAGGGCCTCGTCGCCCGCCTCCAGCGCGTCGCGAATTTCGGTGAAATGGTGGCTGAACTGGCGGAATCCCAGCGTGACGTAGAGCAGCGCCACATGCCAGAGCACGGCAAACGGCCAGCCCAGCGTCGCGGCCAGAAACCAGTCCACCAGCAGCGCCACCAGCGCCGGCACGCCCGCCGCCAGGCTCCAGGCCAGCCAGCCGTGGTGGGCCTTGCCGGCATCGAAATTGCGACTGATCCAGCGCGCCCAGCCGCGCAGTGCGGCATGCACCGGATTGTGTCGTCCCAGCGGCCTCACCTGCTCGAGCAGCAGGGCAAACAGGATGGCGAAGAAACTCATGGGCGCATCATAACGAGCGAGGGTGACACACCGCCGCCCGATGCGAAGCTCAGGCCGGCGCCGGACCACCCAAGCCGGACTGGGCCCCTCGGGGGCCGACCCATTCAGGCGGAGAGGAAGCGGTAGAAGTTGCGCAGCATGGCGGCCGTGGCGCCCCAGATGAAGCGCTCGACGGCCTGCGGCGCGGCCGTCTGGCCCGGCGCCGCGGGCCGCGGCTCGTAGTACGGCATGGAGAACCACTCGCGCCGGTAGCCCTCCCACTCGAACACATGGCGGTGGTGGTTGGCCGGGTTCATCAGGAACTCGAGCGGCACCTCGAACACGTCGGCCACCTCGTGCGGGTTGGGCCGCAGCGCGAAGCCGGGCTGCACCAGGGCCACCACCGGGGTGACGATGAAGGCCGTGCCCGTGGTGTAGGTCGGAAGCATGCCGATCACCTGGACATGGCCCGCCTCCAGGCCGACCTCCTCCCAGGCCTCGCGCAGCGCCGTGTCGGCCGCATCGGCGTCGGCCTCGTCGGCCTTGCCGCCGGGAAAGGCGATCTGGCCCGAGTGGGTCGACAGCTGGGCCGTGCGTTCGGTCAGCAGCACCGTGGGCCGGCTGGCCTGCGGGCCGTGCATGACCAGGGGCACCAGCACTGCGGCGTGCGCCGGCGCGCGGTCGGCAAACAGCTTCTCCAGCACCAGCTCGGGCTGCCAGCTGGGCGGGCGGGCAAAGCGCTCGACCAGAGCCTGTGGCGCCAGCCGTTCGGGCGCCACGCGCGGCAGGTGGGCGTCGATGCCGATCACCGGCACCAGGCGCGGGTCGAAGTGGGGCAGCTTGGACAGGGGCGTGACGGACATGGCGTGACCATCCCAGCATAGCAGGCGGCCAATCGGCATAGGGGGCCTCCATGATCGGAGGCACCCCTGCCACACCACCCGGCATGCGGGTCCGCACCGGGCGGTTCGAGAGCTTGAGGTCATGACAGCCTTGGCACTCCCAG
>NZ_SCMM01000077.1:0-13412 GCF_005503345.1 Ramlibacter sp. 2FC | reverse complement strand
GGCTGGGGGCGGTGAAAAGGGGGCGTCATTCGATGTTCTGGACCTGAAGATCGATATCGGCCGCAAGGTCTTGATTCTTATGGATGTTGCACTTCCAGGTAGGTGTCGCACCCCACGATTTACCCCACAGAAGTCCTGGGCTGGTGTGAGTCGCCATGAGGCGATTGCGTGCGATGCAATTTCAACGTAGCTACGGGTCGTCATATTATCAGTCGGGTGTTTGTGATCGCGTTGCGAGCCCGTGGAACCACGCAATTGCGTCGACCAGAAGAAGAATCAATGGATGGCAATGCGCCGGTGTGTCAGACTCGTCGTCCATGACCGACGACGACTTCCCGTACAGCCGCTCGCTTGCCCCATTGGAATCGCTGCTCGCGGGCGTGAAGCGGCCAGGTGACTTCTGCGTGCACGGGGCTCTGGCCTTGCCGATGCCGATGATCCAGGTGGACGGCGTCGGCATGCTGTCATTCCCGCTTCCCCAAGCCCAGATCGCGGCGCTGGTCGATGCCGCCGAGCGCGCACCCTACGGGCGGGGCGAACGGACCGTGGTCGACACATCGGTGCGCCGGGTCTGGCAGATCGACGCGGCGCGGGTGCGGATCAGCGGCAAGAGCTGGGCGCAATCGCTGGGCCGGATCCTCGCCGAGACCGGGCGCGGGCTCGGCTGCGAAGACGCGGCGATTCGGGCCGAGTTGTACAAGCTGTTGGTCTACGACCCGGGCGGCTTCTTTCTGGCGCACCGCGACGGCGAGAAGGCGCCCGGCATGTTCGGCACGCTGCTGCTGCAGCTGCCGTCGCCGCATGCGGGCGGCGAGCTGCGCATCCGCCACGGCAGCCGCGAAACGCGCATCGACCTGTCGGCCACCGACTTCTCCGAACTCGGCTTCGCCGCCTTCTATGCCGATTGCGAACACGAGGTGCGGCCGGTCGAATCCGGGCACCGGGTCTGCCTGGTCTTCAACCTGGTGCGCGGCGCCGCGCGCAAAACACCCCCGGCTCGTGCGCCGAGCTACGAAGCCGAGGTTGCGCAGGCGGCACGGCTGATTGGCGCGGCCTTCGCCGCCGAGGGTGCACCGTGCAAGCTGGCCTGGCTGCTGGCGCACCAGTACAGCCAGGCGGAGCTGGGCTTCGGCGCGCTCAAGGGGGTCGATGCGGCGGTGGCCGGGGTGCTGTGTCGGGCGGCGGATGCGGCGGCGTGCTGTGCGCATCTGGGTGTGGTCCACATCGAGGAGTCCGGGCCGGCGCAGGTGAACTACGCGCCGAGCCGGGGCCGCGGCTATCACGACGACTTCGACGACGAGATCGATGCCGCGGGGGTCGATTACGAGGTCGTCGAAATCTCCGACACCGCCCGGTACATCGATCACTGGGTCGCGGCCGGCGACCAGAGGCCCGCGCTCGGCCGGTTGCCGCTGGGGCACGGCGAGCTGCTGCCCGCGGGCGCGCTGGACGACGAACCGCCGGACGAGGACCGCCTGCTGGAGTCCACCGGCAACGAAGGGGTGAGCTTCGAGCGCGCCTACCGGCGCGCCGCGCTGATCCTGTGGCCGCGGGCGCGGCAGGTCGAGGTGCTGCTGCAAGCCGGTGTGGATGCGGCCCTGCCCCTGCTTGAGGAGGTGCTCGCGGCCGAGGGTGTGAGCGCCGGTGCGCCGGCGCTGGATCTGGCCGAGCGCATCGTGGCCCATTGGTCGCGGCAAAGCACCCCGCGCTACGCCGCCGGGCGGGAAGGGCCGCTGCGTGTCCGCATGCTGCGCTGCCTGGCCCGGTTGGGCACGACGGCGCCGGGCGAACGTTTCCTGCGCGAGGTCGTGGTCGCCGACTACGACGGCAGTGAGAACGCCGCCCTTGCCGAGGCTGCGCCCGCCATGCTCGCGGCGCAGCCCCTCCAGGAACTGTTCGCCGCGTTGGTCGAGTCGTCGTTCCTGCGCTGCCCGCGCGCGCTGTGCGAACTGCTGTTTCTGCTGGAGGCAGGCCACCAAGCGCAGCCCAGCCCGGTCGGCGCGTCGGCGCTGCGCCGCTTTACGGGCGCATTGGTCGACGCGCTGCCGGGGCTCGCGGCCAGACCGGCACGCAGCGACCTTGGCTGGGCGCTGCAATACGACGAAACCGCCGCCGACGCCGCTAGCTGCCACCGCCTGTTGGGGGTGCTGGAACGGCTGGCGAGCGGGGAGCAACACGCGGCAGCAGTCACCACCTTGATCGCGCACCCAAAGGTCTTCGACCCCGGTCGGATTCTGGTTCCCGCGCTGCAAGTCTTGTGCGCCGCGGAAGAGCACGGCGGGATCGAGCGCGATGCGCAGCGGTTGCGGCTGTGGGTCCAATGCTGCACATTCCTGCTCGCGCGCAGCGAAATGCCGCCGGCAGCGCCGCGCGACTGGAGCCAGCCGGCCGAGTTGGCTTGCCGTTGCGAAGATTGCCAGGCGCTGCAGGTCTTCGCGCTGCATCCGCAACTGCGCGAGCAGCGCTTTCGTGTCCGGCAGGACCGGCGCGAGCATCTGCAACGCCAGATCGCGCAGCACGGGCTGGACATGAACCACGTCACCGATCGCCGCGGTTCGCCGCAAACCCTGGTGTGCTGCAAGACGCGCGAGAGCTACCGCCGCCAGTGTCGCCAGCACACCGAGGACATTGCCGCCATGCGCGCGCTGGAGGCGCTGGCCGTCGCAGCGCCGGATGCGCAGGAACGCACTCGGCTCGCGGCAGCGGTGGCGCGCCAGCCGCAGGCGGTGGAGGGCTGACCCCTTGGCCTTAGTTGCAGCAGAAACTCAGCCTGCGCCTTCATCGCGGACCTCGCATAGTCAGCCGATCCAGGTTGACCTGGGTTCGACCGCGCGCGCGAAGGTCGCACTGTTCCGATCGCTCTTTCGTGGCCGAGACGATCTCTATGCGCGTCGCTTCGAGAACACAACGACGGGCAAGTCCGGATACGCGCCCGCCTGCGCCAATGAATGGGTGCGTGGCATCTGCCGCAAGCCCCAGATCAAATGCGCGGATTGCACGCATCGGCAGTTTCTCCCGCTGACCGATCAGGTCGTCTACTGGCACTTGTGCGGTCATGCGTCCGGCGAGCCACCGCATCGCGCCTTCGTCGCAGGCGTCTATCCGCTGCTCGAAGACGAGACCTGTTTTTTTCTTGCTGCCGACTTCGACAAGGCCGGCTGGCAAGACGACGCCGCGGCGTTTGTCCAGGCCTGCCGCCGCCTGCATTTGCCCGTGGCGCTGGAGCGATCACGTTCGGGGCAGGGCGGCCACGTCTGGCTCTTCTTCGAGACTGCCCTGCCGGCGGCAATGGCGCGGCGGCTCGGGTCCCATCTATTGACTGAGGCCATGGAGGTGCGCCCCGACATCGGCCTTGATTCGTACGACCGCCTCTTTCCCAGCCAGGACACGATGCCCCGTGGCGGCTTCGGCAACCTCATCGCCTTGCCATTCCAGAAAGGGCCGCGTGAGCTGGGCAACAGCGTGTTCCTGGACGACGGCTTCATGCCGTGGGCCGACCAGTGGGCGTTTCTCGCCGGCGTGGGCAAGATCGGGCGGGCACAGGTCGAAGGCATCGTCCGCGAAGCCGAGCAACGCGGGCGCATCCTGGGCGTGCGCCTGCCCATGCAGGAGGAAGGCGAAGACGAGCCGTGGACCCTGCCTGCCTCGCGCCGGCGCAAGGAGCCGCCGCTCGCGGGCGAGCTGCCAAAGGTGCTGGAACTGGTTCTCGCCGACCAGATATACATTGCCAAGCAAGGGCTTCCCCCTGGTCTGATGAACCGCCTGATTCGCCTGGCTGCCTTTCAGAACCCCGAGTTCTACCGGGCGCAGTCCATGCGGCTTTCCACCTACGGCAAGCCGCGCCTCATCACCTGCGCCGAGGATCATCCGCAGCACCTAGCGGTGCCGCGCGGTTGCCTGGACGATGTGCGCCGGACCTTGAAGGATCTGGGTGTGCGCGCGACGCTGCGCGACGAGCGCTGCAGCGGCCAGCCCTTGGATCTGCGCTTTCACGGTGAGCTGCGGCCTGAGCAGATGGCGGCCGCACAGGCGCTGCTGGCCCATGAGACCGGTGTGCTCGCCGCCACGACCGCCTTCGGCAAGACCGTGGTCGCTGCCTGGCTCATCGCGCAGCGCGGCGTGAGCACGTTGGTGCTGGTGCACCGGCGGCAACTGCTCGACCAATGGGTCGAGCGGCTGTCGGCATTCCTCGGCCTGCCGGCGAGCGCGATCGGCCGCATCGGTGGCGGAAGACGACGGCCGAATGGGCGAATCGACGCCGCCCTCATTCAGAGCCTGGTCAAGAAGGGCGTGGTTGCCGACCAGGTCGCCGACTATGGGCAGCTGATCGTCGACGAGTGCCATCATTTGCCGGCACACAGCTTCGAGCAGGTGGCCCGTCGGACCAAGGCGCGGTTCGTTGTCGGGCTGTCTGCGACCGTGGAACGCAAGAACGGCCACCATCCCATCCTCTTCATGCAGTGCGGGCCGGTGCGCCACCGTGTGAGCGCGAAGGCGCAAGCAGTGGCACGGCCGTTCGAGCACCGGGTTCTCGTGCAGCCGACTGCTTTCCAGTCGGGCAGGAGCGCCGAACCGGACGCGCGGGTCGAGTTCCAGGCGTTGTATCGGGAGTTGGTCGATGACGAGCTGCGCAACCGCCGCATCTGCGAAGACGTGGCCGAGTGCGTGCAGAGCGGCCGCTCGCCGCTCGTGCTCACGGAGCGAACAGATCATCTTGAGCGCCTCGCGCAGCAGCTGGCCGCCGATGTGCGTCATCTTGTCGTCCTGCGCGCGGGAGTGGGCAAGAAGCAGCAGCGGGCCGTTGCTGAGCAGCTCGCCGCCATTCCGCGCGATGAGGCGCGCGTCATCCTTGCCACTGGCCGGCATGTCGGAGAGGGCTTCGACGATCCGCGCCTGGATACGCTGTTTCTGACGCTTCCTGTGTCGTGGCGCGGCACCATCGCCCAGTACGCGGGCCGGCTGCACCGTCTGTGCGAAGGCAAGCGCGAGGTGCGCGTCTATGACTACGCCGACCTCGAAGTGCAGATGCTTGCGCGGATGTTCGAGCGGCGCTGCCGCGGCTATGAGGCGCTCGGCTACGCGATCGTGCTGCCGGCGAGCGCCATTCCCGGTTGGCCGCAGGACGTGCCCCTGCCCGCTGAATCTGCATGGAAGCGCGACTATTCAGGCAGTGTGCGCAGGCTGGTCGCGGACGGCGTGGACACGTTGCAGGCGAGCCTCTTCGTCCACGTCGCCCGGCCACTGGCGTCCGACGCCGAGGGCGCGGACCGGGCGCGCAGCGCGACCGAAGCCTTCCTGTACCGCCGCCTGGAGACCTTGCCGCAAACGCGGGGACGCTTCCGGCTCAACGCCGTGCTGCCGATTGCTTTCGATGGCCTGGGGCAACTGGAAGTCGATCTCCTGTGCGACGACACTCCCGACACCCGAATCGCCGTGGAACTCGACGGCGACCAGCATCTTGCCGATCCGGCCGCCTACCGCCGCGACCGCCGCAAGGACCTGCTGTTGCAAGAAAACGGCTACCTCGTGCTGCGCTTTCTTGCCCAGGACGTGGGCAAGGAGCTGGACCGGGTGCTGGACACCATTCTGAGAGCGCTCGCTCGGGGGGCCAGACTCCGGTCAACCAGCGGCACGAGCTGACCGCGAATCGGCGAGGAGGTCGCCGATGTCATTCCTGCGTTGCCTTGAAGTAGCGCCGCTTTGGGTCCTGTGGGCTGGAGCCGATCTCGCGGACCAGCCCACGCTCCACCAAGCTGGCAAGGCGTGTGCGTGCTGCGCGTGGAGTGCGTGCGATCCGCTCCGCGATCTCGTTGGTGGACAGTCCGCCGCCGTCCGAGAGTGCATCGAGGATCGCCTGATTGATGCCGTCCGGCGGCGGTGCCTGCCCCCGTGTGGTATGGAGCGTGACCCGGAAGCGGGTGCCGATCTCTTCCAGAGCGGGTGCCGGCAAGCCGGCGTCCCGGCAGGCCGCGCTCATGCGCTGGATGCCGCTGCCCCATTGTTCGATCAGGCCGAGTTCCTGGAAAACGCGGCCCATGACGCGGTTGCGCAACTTGGAGACGCCCCGCCGCAAGTCTTCCACCGTCAGGCCAGGCGGCAGCAGGCCGGGGTTCTCGATCTCCACGCGATCGTCGAAGATGGCCACCCGGATCGGCGCGCCGCGCTGCGCATAGTCCGCGTGCACCACGGAGTTGACGATGGCCTCGCGCAGTGCCACGGGCGGCAGGCTCCAGGTGTCCGTGCGGCGCACTGCGCCGATATCGAAGCCATGCAGGCCATGTTTTCGCACAAACTCGATGGCGGCCTGAATGACCTTGGGCAACGGGCCGTGCAGCGCAGCCGAATCGACGATGCGCGTCTTGTCAGTGCCGGCAAATCGCCCCGCCTGGATCCAGGCGTCGGGAAAGTGGGCTTGTGTTTCGTGCCCGAACAGCAGAACGCCACCGACGGAGGGAACCTTGCGACCCTGGTGCGGCACCAGCAGGCGCAGCGTCTCCAGGTCGGCCTTCTTCAGCTTGCGCACCGGCGCGAAGCACTCTGAAGCGGCTCTGAAGTCCAGCGCTTCAGAGTCGAGACCCGGCATGGCCTGCTCGTCGAACGACTTGCCCAGGCTCGCCCGTCGCAACTCGGCCACCAGCTCATCGTCAGCGCGCCGGTTGGTGGAACCGACCCGGACGTAGACACCAGCCTCGATGCCGGCCGCCTTGAGATAGTGGGGCCGGCCGGGGCTGGGATACACCTGTACGGCAAGCACGTTCGTGCTGCGCCAGGGCAGAACTTCAATATCCGGCACCAGGCGCGGCGCGATGCCGTCGGTGAGCACGCTCGCGAGACGCTCCTCCAGCGACAGCGGATCGGCAATGCCGCGCACATGGCGCGTGCCGTCCTCGACGCCGATCAGGACTATGCCGCCCGCCGTGTTGGCGAAGGCCACAACGGTGCGCAGCACACCCGCCGCCGACGAGAGATCACGCTTGAATTCGAGCGTCTTGCCCTCGGGCCGCTTCAGCAACTCGGTCAAGTTCATAGCTCTGAAGTGTACTCTGAAGCCCGTTTGCCAGTGGTACTTCAGAGTTGTTGCCGATGCCGCGATCCGGCGCGGGGCCGCGTCACAATGGCTTACTTGCTACATGTGGACGGGACGAAAGTCAGGCCATCGCCCACCCCTCGATCAACCGGCCCGGCGTTGAGCCAAGCCCTCAAAGTCTTGTCGGTAGCATTCTTCACAAACCCAGTCACGGCGCGGCCTCCAGAGGAATCTGTGGGGTAAAAAATCGGGAGATCGCTGGAAAACGCCCTTGCGGACATTTACCCCACGATTTACCCCACAAATCACCCCATTACTGAACATGCGCTACGTTGAGACTGCTTGCTACCCCTTGAGACGACTTCCCATTAAAAATCAACGACTTAGATGAGGGTTTGGGGATGGTAAGAGACCCCAGGAACCCTTACTCTATGTTCTGCACCTGTTCGCGCATCTGCTCGATCAGCACCTTCATGTCGACCGAGATGCGGGTCAGCTCCAGCGCGGCCGACTTCGAGCCCAGGGTGTTGGCCTCGCGATGCAGCTCCTGGATCAGGAAATCCAGGCGCTTGCCGATCTCGCCGCCCTTCTTGATCAAACGCTCGATCTCGTCGAGGTGGGAGGCCAGGCGGGTGAGCTCCTCGGCCACGTCGATGCG
This sequence comes from Ramlibacter sp. 2FC, assembly GCF_005503345.1. Classification (NCBI taxonomy): domain Bacteria; kingdom Pseudomonadati; phylum Pseudomonadota; class Betaproteobacteria; order Burkholderiales; family Comamonadaceae; genus Ramlibacter; species Ramlibacter sp. 2FC. Next base: position 5,727 of record NZ_SCMM01000077.1, on the reverse strand, counting down.
GATCGCGAAGGCGGTGGCCTCGCTCAGGGCGCGCTCCTGGGCGGCCTCGGGCGCCGTGCCGCCCTCGCCCAGGGCCAGAGCCTCGGTCCAGCGCTCCAGGAAACGGCTGCGCTGCTGCGCCACCAGCTGCGGCACCAGGGGCTGGGCCTGCCCGGCCAGGCTGCGCAGCTGGGCCAGGCGGTCCAGCAGCATGGCGGCCAGGCGCGCGCCCTCGCGCTCGCGTGCCTGGCGCAGCGCCGCGACGGCCTCGGCCGCCAGCGGCAGCAGGGCCGGCTCGAGCTCGGCCGCGCCGGGCTGGTCGCTGGCGCCCAGGCGCAGCACGTCGGCCACGCTGAGCGGGCGGGCCTCGGGCAGCCAGGCACGCACGCTGTCCTGCAGGGCGCCCAGGCGCTGCAGCAGGCGCAGCGAAGGCTCGGCCAGCTGGCCGGCGTCGCCGCTGTCGACCGAGGCGCGCAGCTCGACCTTGCCGCGCTTGAGCTGCTGGGTCAGCAGCTCGCGCAGGGCGGGTTCCTGCTGGCGCAATTCGTCGGGCAGGCGCAGCGTGAGGTCCAGGAAGCGGCTGTTGACGGCGCGGATTTCCAGGCCAAGGCGGCTGCCCTGCGCGGGCCGCGCCCCGCCCTCGCCACTGCTGCCGGAGGCGCTGTGCTGGACGCTGGCGTAGCCGGTCATGCTGTAAACTGCCATGGAGGTTTCCTGCTGTTGCTTGACTGTGGAAGAAGGACCGGATCGATGACGGGGATCAGGCAGGCGGCCCACGCTGAATCCATCCCAAATTATGTCAAAGGTCAAACCCGCCCCCTTGCCGCCCGACACCGTGATCGGCGGCTACCGTGTGGTACGCAAGCTGTCTGCGGGCGGTTTCGGGGTGGTCTACCTGGCCGTTGACGACCAGGGCCAGCAGGTCGCGATCAAGGAATACCTGCCGGCCTCGCTGGCCGCGCGCGTGCCGGGCGAGCTATGCCCCAAGGTGGCGACCGAGAAGCTGTCGCTCTACCGCCTGGGGCTCAAGAGCTTCTTCGAGGAGGGCCGTTCGCTGGCCCAGATCTCGCACCCCTCGGTGGTCAGCGTGCTCAATTTCTTCCGCGAGAACGAGACCGTCTACATGGTCATGAACTACCTGGAGGGTGCGACCCTGCAGGACTTCATCATCACCGCGCGCGACCTCAAGCGCGAGAAGGTGTTCCGCGAATCCACGATACGCTCGCTGTTCGACGAGATCCTGCGCGGCCTGCGCATCGTGCACCAGCACAAGATGCTTCACCTGGACATCAAGCCGGCCAACGTGTTCATCACCGAAGACAACAAGGCCGTGATGATCGACTTCGGCGCCGCGCGCGAGGTGCTGAACAAGGAGGGCAACTTCATCCGCCCGATGTACACGCCCGGCTTCGCGGCGCCCGAGATGTACCGCCGCGACTCGTCGATGGGCCCCTGGACCGACATCTACGCCATCGGCTCCTGCATCTATGCCTGCATGCAGGGCTTCCCGCCCAACGACGCGCCGCAGCGCCTGGAGAAGGACCGGCTCTCGCTGGCACTGTCGCGCCTGCGCGGTGTCTACTCGGACAACCTGATCGAGGTGGTCGAGTGGTGCATGTCGCTAGACCCCCTGTCGCGCCCGCAATCCGTGTTCGCGCTGCAAAAGGAGCTGGGCAACGAGGGCGAGCGCAGCTACACCAAGCTCAGCGTGTCGGAGAAGGTCAAGCTGCAGTTCGACAACCTGGTCACCGAGACGCGCAAGAACGTGGGCCGCTCGATCTCCCGCGAGACCAAGCTCAAATGAAATTCTCGGTGTTCCAGGTCAGCCGCAAGGGCGGCCGCGAGAAGAACGAGGACCGCATGGGCTATTGCTACACGCGGGATTCGGCGCTGTTCGTGCTGGCCGACGGCATGGGCGGTCATCCCGATGGTGAACTGGCGGCCCAACTGGCCCTGCAGACCGTCTCGGCCCTGTTCCAGCGCGAGGCGCGGCCCACGCTGAGCGACGTCGCCGGCTTCCTGTCGTCCAGCCTGCTGGCGGCGCACCAGCAGATCATCCGGCACGCGGCCGACCGCGGCATGCTCGACACGCCGCGCACCACCCTGGTCGCCGCCATCGTCCAGGACGGCATCGCCATCTGGGCGCACTGCGGCGATTCGCGCCTGTACGTGGTGCGCGACGGCGAGCTGCTGGTGCGCACGCGCGACCATTCCTACCTCGAGCACATGGCCCGTGCCGGCGCGCGCGTGCAGCCCATGAACCGCAACATCCTGTTCACCTGCCTGGGCTCGCCCACGCGACCGGTGTTCGACATCAGCCCGCCGCTGAGCCTGCAGCAGGGCGACAAGCTGCTGCTGTGCTCGGATGGCCTGTGGGGCAGCGTGGAGGACCCGGCCATCGTGCGGCAGCTCGCCCAGGGGCCGGTATCGTTGGCGGTGCCCGAGCTGGTCGAGCAGGCATTGCGCGAGGGCGGCGCGCGCGGCGACAACGTGACCGTGATCGCCATGGAGTGGGAGACGCCCGACGTCTTCGAGTCCACGCGCGGCATTTCCACCGACAGCATCAGCGAGGGGGGCTTTGCCTCCACCATACAGGCCGGCGTGCAGGACGCGCCGGCCGAGGACCTCGACGACGCGGCGATCGAGCGTTCCATCGCCGAAATCAACGCCGCGATCCGGCGTTCGGCCGATCGCAAGGCCTAGGGCCTGTTCACACTATTTTTGCGAGATGCGTTGCGGATCAAAAAGGCCATGCGCAAGGCGCGAAACGCAGCCGGGGTCGGGCCCCGGCGATGTTTCGCAACGCGGCGCATGGTCTTTTTGGCCGCAACCCGAAGGGAACGGGGCTGAAAAAGCGCCACTCGTCGTTGCACTCCTAGCCCAGGCGGCCAGCCTGGGCGTCGTCGCGCGCCTAGATTGGCGCTTTTTCAGCCTCGTTCGCACTCGCAAAAATAGTGTGAACAGGCCCTAGATTTTTCAGCAGGATTCCAGCATGACAGACACTACCGGCGCCCCCGCGCCGCTGCGCAGCGAGCGCGCCAACGACGAGCTGCGCCCCGTGCGCATCACGCGCGGCTACACCATCCACGCCGAGGGCTCGGTGCTGATCGAGTTCGGCAACACCCGCGTGCTGTGCACCGCCTCGGTGGAGGACAAGGTGCCGCCGCACAAGAAGGGCAGCGGCGAGGGCTGGGTCACGGCCGAGTACGGCATGCTGCCGCGCGCCACCCACACGCGTGGCGACCGCGAGGCCGCGCGCGGCAAGCAAAGCGGGCGCACCCAGGAGATCCAGCGCCTGATCGGCCGCTCGCTGCGCGCGGTGTTCGACCTGAAAAAGCTCGGCGAGCGCACCATACACCTCGATTGCGACGTGCTGCAGGCCGACGGCGGCACGCGCACGGCCAGCATCACCGGCGCCTTCGTCGCTGCGCAGGACGCGGTCGAATGGCTGATCGACCAGGGCAGGCTGCAGGCCTCGCCCATCACCGACCACGTGGCGGCGATCTCGGTCGGCCTGCACCAGGGCCAGCCGCTGCTGGACCTGGACTATGCGGAAGACTCCTCCTGCGACACCGACATGAACGTGGTGATGACCGGCGCCGGCAACTTCGTCGAGGTGCAGGGCACGGCCGAGGGCGCGGCCTTCTCGCGCCGCGACATGGACGCGCTGCTGGCGCTGGCCGAGAAGGGCATCGGCGAGCTGGTGGCACTGCAGCAGCAGGCCCTGGTGGCCAGTACATGAAAATTGTGCCCCCACGCTCCACCGCTGCGCGGGTCGCTGCCCCCCGAGGGGGCGCTTTTCATCTTGGGGCGGCCCGGCGATGAAAATGGTGCCCCCACGCTCCACCGCTCCGCGGGTCGCTGCCCCCCGAGGGGACGCTTTTCATCTTGGGGCGGCCCGGCGATGAAAAAGATCGTCCTCGCCTCCAACAACCGCGGCAAGCTGGCCGAGCTGCAGGCCATGCTGGCGCCGCTGCAGGTCGAGCTGGTGCGCCAGGCCGAGCTCGGCATCCCCGAGGCCGAGGAGCCGCACCGCACCTTCGTCGAGAACGCGCTGGCCAAGGCCAGGCACGCGGCGGGCCTGAGCGGCCTGCCCGCGCTGGCCGACGACGCCGGCCTGTGCGTGGACGCCTTCGGCGGCCTGCCGGGCGTGGACACGGCCTTCTACGCCACGCAGTTCGGCTACGAGAAGGGCGACGACAACAACGTGCGCGCCCTGCTCGAGCAGATGCGGGGCGTGGACAAGCGCCGCGCCGCCATGGTCAGCACCCTGGTGGCGGTGCGCAGCGCCGACGACCCCGAGCCGCTGATCGCGGTCGGGCGCGTGGTCGGCGAGATCGCGCGCCAGCCCGTGGGCGAGCATGGCTTCGGCTTCGACCCCGTGATGTACATCCCGGACTTCGGCTGCACCTTCGCCCAGTTGCCCCCCGAGGTCAAGAACGCCCACAGCCACCGCGGCAAGGCCGCGCGCGCCATGATGGAGCTGATGCGCGAGCGCTGGCTCCAGATATTTCCATGACCCAGGACATCGCGCACTACATGCGGCCCGGCACGCTGCAGCTGGCGGCACTGCCGCCGCTGTCGCTCTACGTGCACCTGCCCTGGTGCCTCAAGAAATGCCCCTACTGCGACTTCAACTCGCACGAGTGGCGCGAGGCCGCGGGGGCGGGCGAATTGCCCGAGCAGCGCTACCTGGACGCGCTGCGGGCCGACCTCGAGGCCAGCCTGCCGCTGGTCTGGGGTCGCCGGGTGCACAGCATCTTCCTCGGCGGCGGCACGCCCAGCCTGTTCTCGCCCCAGGCCATAGACCGGCTGCTGGGCGAGATCCGCGCGCGCCTGCCGCTGGAGCCCGATTGCGAGATCACGCTCGAGGCCAACCCCGGCACCTTCGAGAAGGACCGTTTCCGCGCCTTCCGCGCGGCCGGCGTGACGCGGCTGTCGGTGGGCGTGCAGAGCTTCCATGACGCCCACCTCAAGGCGCTGGGGCGGGTGCATGACCGCGCACAGGCGCTGGCGGCCGTGGAGGAGGCGGCTTCGGCCTTCGACACCTTCAACCTGGACCTGATGTACGCGCTGCCGGGCCAGAGCATGGCCCAGTTGGAGGACGACCTGCGCACCGCGCTGGCGCTGTCGCCGCCGCACATCTCGATCTACCACCTGACCATCGAGCCCAACACCGTGTTCGCCAAGTTCCCTCCGGCCGTGCCCGAGGACGACCTGGCCTACGCCATGCTCGACCGCATCACCGAGCTGACCGGCGTGGCCGGCCTCGAGCGCTACGAGGTCTCGGCCTACGCCCGGCCGGGCCACCGCTGCTGGCACAACCTGAACTACTGGCAGTTCGGCGACTACCTGGGCATAGGCGCGGGCGCCCACAGCAAGCTCAGCTTCGCCCACCGCGTGGTGCGCCAGGTGCGCTATCGCGAGCCCCGGCTGTACATGGACAAGGCCCTGGCCGGGCAGCCGGTCGCGCAGGACGACGAAGTGGCGCGCAAGGACCTGCCGTTCGAGTACATGCTGAACGCGCTGCGCATCCAGGAGGGCTTTGCGCTGCAGGACTTCAGTGCGCGCACCGGGCTGCCGCTGAGCGCGATCCAGCCGGGCCTGGACGAGGCCGAGCGCAAGGGGCTGATAGCGCGCGACGCCGCGCGCGTGAAGCCGACGCAGCGCGGCTTCGACTTCCTGAGCGACCTGCAGGCGCTCTTTCTGCGGGATTGAGGGCGGGCGGGATGGGGATGCTGGCGGAAG
>NZ_SCMM01000076.1:0-13695 GCF_005503345.1 Ramlibacter sp. 2FC | reverse complement strand
GTGCAGGATGAAGTCGATCAGAAAGGCAAAGAGTTCCATGGGTTTCCTTGAGCGCACGGATTATCCCGCCCGCGCCGGGGCGGGTGGCGGCGCGAAGGGCAGGGTGGCGGCCGAAGCATCGATCTGGGCTTCGGCCGCAGCCGCAGCGGCGGCTGCGCGCGGCGCGGCCAGGGCGTTCTCCACCGCATGGCGCACCGCCTGGTGCAGCTCCCGGCTGTCGCGAAAGCGCACCTCGATCTTGGTCGGGTGCACGTTCACGTCCACGCGCGTGGGGTCCATGTCCACATAGAGCACGTAGACCGGCTGGCGCTGGCCGTGCAGCACGTCCTCGTAGGCGCTGCGCGCGGCATGGGCCAGCACCTTGTCGCGCACGAAGCGGCCGTTGACCCAGGCGTACTGGTGGTCGGCGCGCGAGCGCGCGGCGTCGGGCAGGCCGGCGCGGCCGCTCACGCGCACCGTGCCGACGCGGTGCTCCACGGCCACCGACTGGGCCTGGAAATCCTCGCCCAGCACGTCGCCCAGGCGCTGCGCCAAGCCGGCCGGGCCGGGGTGGCTGCGCCACTGCTCGATCAGCTTGCCCTCGTGCCAGACCGCAAAACCCACGTCGGGCCGGGCCAGGGCGTGGCGACGCACCGCCTCCAGGCAGTGCGCGAGCTCGGTGGCGTCGGTCTTGAGGAACTTGCGCCGCGCCGGCACGCTGAAGAACAGCTCCTTGACCTCGACCGTCGTGCCGGTCGCGCGCGCGGCCGGCCTGAGCTCGCCGGTGCGGCCGTCGAGCAGGAAGGCGCTGGACTGGCCCGCGCTGCGCGAGAGGATGGACATCTCGGAGATCGAGTGGATGGCCGCCAGCGCTTCGCCGCGAAAGCCCATGGTGCCCACCGATTCGAGCTCGTCGAGGCTGGCGATCTTGCTCGTGGCATGGCGCTTGAGCGCCACCGGCAGCTCCTCGCGCGGGATGCCGGCGCCGTCGTCCTCCACCGAGATCAGGCGCACGCCGCCTGCAGCCAAGCGCAGCGTGATCTGGCTGGCGCCGGCGTCCAGCGCGTTGTCCAGCAGCTCGCGCACCACCGAGGCCGGGCGCTCGACCACCTCGCCGGCGGCGATCTGGCTGATCAGTTCATCGGGGAGTTCGCGGATGGGGCGGCGCGGGGAGGGGTCTATGACGGCGTTCACGGGGGGATTTTAGGTCGCGCCACCCGGGGGCCCCGGCGCGGGCGGGATAATCCGTGCGCTCAAGGAAACCCATGGAACTCTTTGCCTTTCTGATCGACTTCATCCTGCACGTGGACCGCCACCTGGAGGCCTTCGTCCAGTCCTACGGGGCCTGGGTCTACGCCTTGCTGTTCCTGATCGTCTTCGTCGAGACCGGCGTGGTCGTGATGCCCTTCCTGCCTGGCGATTCGCTGCTGTTCGTGGTGGGCGCGCTGGCCGGCGCCGGCCTGCTGGACCTGCCGCTGGCCTGCGCCGTGCTGCTGGCCGCCGCCATCCTGGGCGACCAGTGCAACTACACGATAGGGCGCTTTTTCGGCCCCAGGGTGTTCCAGTGGGAGGACTCGCGCTTTTTCAACAAGCGCGCCTTCGACCAGGCCCATGCCTTCTACGAGCGCTACGGCGGCATCACCATCGTGCTGGCGCGCTTCATGCCGTTCATCCGCACCTTCGCGCCCTTCGTGGCCGGCGTGGCCGCGATGAGCCGCCTCAAGTTCACCGCCTACAACGTGGGCGGCGCCCTCATCTGGGTGATTGGCATCAGCGCCGCGGGCTACTTCTTCGGCAACCTGCCCTGGGTCAAGGAGAACCTCGAGAAGATCATCTGGGCCCTGATCCTGGTGCCCGGCGCCATGGCCATCCTGGGCGCCTGGCGCGCGCAGCGCAAGGCGGCGGTGCAGTCTTGAGGGGATGGGCGGCGGCGTCGTCGCCTGGATCGACTCTAATCGCTGGAGGGGTCGCCCGCCATCGGCTCACAACGTCAAACGCCCAACCACGACTTACGAACCCGCTTGATGGGACTAAGTTTCATTATGGTCGCTGTGCTGTTATAGAGCTGACCACAGCCCACCCGATGCGAACCTTTGTAGGCCTGCATAGCGGCAATTCAATTTTTGAACTTATGGGTGCCCCGTAGGGGCGTCCAGTTGAGTTACACCCGAAGCGTTCGCATTAGGAAAAATATCAATGACTTCCCGGCAGAAGCTTCGTCTCGCGAGTCTTGTACTCAAGGGCCTGCTGATACTTTAGATCCACAATTTTCTTGCTGGCAAGCCACTGTCGGTCAGCCTCCTCTGTACGAAACATGTAGAGTCTTCGCAACACCAATATCTGCAGAACACGGGTGGCTATGAAGTCAGCTGACAAGTCCTGTGAAATTCTCTCGATTTCCCTCGGAATTCGCCCTGGGCCGTCAAGCTTTACGCCGACGGAAATTAGCTTTGATGCAGGTGTACCAATCGAGTTTGCTGCAGTTCTAATGTCTTCCATCAAGTCGTCTGAGCTGATAGAGACGACGGCCTTAATCAGCAATCCTGCGGCCGAGGACTGAAGCAACCACGCCAGCAGTTGTCTAGCGGCCTTTTGGCGCTCTTCGTCACTGTGGAAGGCCTTCTTCTTCGCCAGTAACTCAGTGATTTCGATTTCAACCGTACTCTGGTGGCTCATGAAAACGCTGAAGAACGCATTCACCGCCCGTAGGGGGCCGCACATCACTTGCTTCAGCAAGTCGACACGCTGACTTCGGGGAATGCTGGCTATTTGGTTCTTCAGCATCTGGCCAAGAATTTCAACAGTCTTAAGGAGAGAAATCGCTTGAGCGGTGAATTCATGTTGGGCCAGATCTTCCTTTTTATCCGCGAGTCCGTCGCTACCGTCGTCCAATTCATCTCTTGTTTGATTCGCTTCTGCTCTGGCTTTCTCGGGCGTTTTCCCCGAATAAACCAACTCAGGCAGTTCCTTGACGAACTCTTTGACCTTCTCGGTGTCTTTTCCGTTAAAGGCAATTGGTGAGTAACCTTTGAACGGCTCGTTGATGGCATCAGTCACACAAGTCAAGAACATGGGGTCCTTGAAGGCATGATGAGCAAGGAAAAGTATCGTATTGGCGTTTTCTCGTACGTAGAGGTGGGCGCAACAAGTTCGGATATAGGCCTGTACATCCAAATCATCAAGTTGCTTTGAGAGATGGCGCCCCTTCAAGAAGTAATAAATATAATGGTATCGAAACCGTACGAACTCCCCATTTTTCGTAAGAATACGGGCTTTCAGTAACAGCGCAATGCGAGGTTCAAGTTCGACGCGAATCTGTTCCCTCGAATAGCGGTCATTAAATACCGTGAGCTCTTCTTGAGAAAGTTCCTTGTGTTCGGTTGCATGCATTTGCCATGCGAGATGAGAGCAATACTCAATTATCAATCCCCACTGGCTCTTGTGAACATGAGCAGACTCAAGGCCTGCTTTAACTAAGTAGTCATAGTATTCACCCAATCCGCTATCTTCAAAGCCACCTTGTACCCCTGATTCAAAGCTTTGTAGCAGTGTCAGTAGATACAATGGAAGTGACGGAACGATGTTCTTCGCCATGACGGCATCCAGCATTCGCTCTGCTTGGTCACATCTCGCAAGAAGGGCGGCCTCATCGAGTGAGCCGTCAGCGCCAGTACGCTCTACCCATCGACGAACAAGTTGTGCTCGGCGCGAGTAGCCAAAGGGCAACAGTTTGTACTCCTTGAGGTCTGATAGCTTTCCCTCCGCATAAGGTCGAATTGAGCCGTTAAAGTCTAATATCTCGTTTGCCGTAACCAGCATCCTTGGGAAGCGAACAGTGAAGGACGTCAAGACCTTAGCGCGATACTGCCCATGCTTAACAGGCCCATCGTCAAAGTCATCGAGCAGTAAGATTTTTTCAGTGCTCGGCTTTTGATTAAATAGCTCAACACATTTTTCACCGTACTGTTCGATGACGGATCGGCGAACAATCTTGTCGATTTCTGCGTCACTGGAACTCTTAATGTCAGAGCCACGGATGTAGACGGGAACTAGTCCACGTTCGTGGTAATATCTGAACAACGTGTAGAGGAGACTCGTGGCCCCAACTTTCTCCTCTCCTGTGAGAAGGACTCCACCTTCCAGGCGTGAGGCATCGTGAAAAATGGTTGAGTTGGATATCTTCCTCCCGCCGCGAGTCTCCACGGCAGTAGCCTCCTGGACGTCTGGGTAAACGTAAAGATCCTGAAGGCCGATAGAACTGCCCTTGATACTAAATGCTCCCCCCGGATCAGCTAACAGTTGCTCAAACGACGTCTCAATGACGAAGCGGTTTAACGTTTTCTTTGGCAGATCTCTGAAGTCGCTCCACGTACCCTCTTCAGTCAAAGTATAGTGGCCAGTGTCTTTCCAAAGGAAGCGAGATGACCTGTAGGTTCCTTCCTCCAGATTGAAGACTAGTACATTGAAAGAAGAGTCTGCTAGGTTATTCTTTCCCTGAAGAACACAGCCTTCAACATATGCGCTGTGCCCTGAGTCTGTATGGATATCTTCTCCAGCCCCGCCGACATGCTCATGGCCGGAAATTACAACGTTAGATAGCTGTCGGACAAATCGGCGAAATGCATGGTAAGTTGCCTGACTAAACCAGTTCAGCGGTTGGTGTAATACAGAAATACGCAGATCAACACCATCATTGCGAATATTCTTGTAGCGTTCAACGGGGAATATTAGCGTCCCGGGTTCTTCTCTCAGGTTAGAGCACCACGCAACATTTATTCCATCGAAAATAATCTCTTTCCCTTCCACAGTAAACCGATGGGCGGTCCATAGTGGATCTCCGACTCTGGACTCATCCGGTGACTGCAACTGTTCCGCAAAGTTCTGAAAAGCAGCTTGAGCCGAAACACCAATTTTGATAACGTCGTCGTCAAGTTGACGAGGGTCTTCCCGGACTGCATTCAGTGTGAGAATTCGGGGTTTTCCTCCAATGTCGAAATCGCAATCGTGGTTTCCCGGGACCAAGATAAAATGAACTGGGATCCGTTTTTCAGCAAGAATCTCTTTTCTGATGGCATCGAAAAATTTTTCTGCCAGTTGGTACTGATCGACTTTGCCGCTGAAGGCAATGTCACCCGATACTACGATGAAGACAGCTGAAGCTTCCGCAAGTTCAGAATAGACGCAAGCTGCAATGAGTTCGCCTTTCCCTAGAATCGGATCGCGAGCACTGCGTATGTGTATGTCGCTCAAATGCAGCACGACAGCTGTCATTCGTTCTCCCCTTAAACAAGACGGATAGAGATAGCTCGATTTATATCAACGCTCTTTGCAGAGTGATAGCTGAATATCGCGCGGGCTGAAGAGGTGCAGCGTTTTCCGCGGCGCCGCGCATCATCTATGAAGAACGCACGACGCAGCAGACCACTCTGGCGCACCGATGGTTGATTCTAGGGCGTCCCACTGAGCGGCGGGCGGCCGCGGCGTTGAACCGGCGCTGCTGCGCCGACACTCACACCTTCAGGAACAGCTCGCGGTAGGGTGCGAAATTCGCGTGCAGCGGCAGCAGCGCCCCACCCAGGGCGCGCGCGTCCGTGCCTATGCTGCCGGCGTGCAGCTCGGGCATCCACAGGCCTTCCCAGTCGTAGTGGGCTAGCGCCGCGCGGGTCTGGGCCAGCAGGCGCTGCAGCAGCGGGCGGCAGAACGAGCCGTCGACCACCGCCTCCAGGTCGAGGAAGGCCGTGCCGCTGGTGATGCAAGGCGCCAGGGCCTCGGCGGCCTCGGCCACTCAGGCCTGGGTCTCGACCTCGAAGGCCGCTTGCAGGGCGCGCTTCATGCCGTTCATCCGCACCTTCGCGCCCTTCGTGGCCGGCGTGGCCGCGATGAGCCGCCTCAAGTTCACGGCCTACAACGTGGGCGGGGCCCTGGTCTGGGTGTTGGGCATCAGCGCTGCGGGTTACTTCTTCGGCAACCTGCCCTGGGTCAAGGAGAACCTGGAGAAGATCATCTGGGCCCTGATCCTGGTGCCCGGGGCCATGGCCATCCTGGGCGCCTGGCGGGCCCAGCGCAAGGCGGCGGTGCAGTCTTGAGAGAATGAGTGCCGGCGGCGTCACCTGGACCTTTACCGAAGACCTGGCATTCAAATTGCTGGAAGACCCACAACCGCCGTTCGCGAGAGGCCTCAACAACAAAAAGCTGTCCTTCAACGTGCAAGTGGAGGTAACCGGCAACCGTACGAGGCGGCGCCTTCGGGGAGCGCCCCGCTTTCGGTTGTCAGGAGCGTTACAGTATGCCCTGTGGCTGTTCCACGGCCTCACAGCATTGACCATGGGTCGAGTTGATACCCATCCTGTTGAAGGCGCTCACGTGCGGAAATGATAATGGCCAAAAGAGACGATTGTTCGCGTAGATGGGTCGCTGTAACTCTGGTCAATGGTCCAAGGGCTTTGCCCTGCGGGGAAAGTATTTGGAATTCTAGATACTCCTCATAAGGTGCCACTGTAAAGCGACAGTCAAATGGCTCGACTGCAGCCCTGATGTTGTTTTGAGCCTGATCAATGTGCGGCGATGACATGGCAAGTACCTCCAGTGCAGAAAAACATGAGTGGCAAGAAGCCGCGGACATGTGTATCTCGATAGGCGCGATTTTATCCCCTTCTTGAAAAATCGGCCGTGATGGCAAGTTCTTCCTTTAAACGCACATTTATTTCTGTTTTGCAGGCTTGGCGGGCTGCTGAAATACCTTCCTGACATCCTCGATTGAAGCCAGGCAAGGGTGTCTTACCCCTGGACCATGCCGAAGAAATCGATTGTATAGTCGGTCTTCGGTCCCGGTTAAGCGCTGGCATTAGACGTCGTACGCCCACAGCGGCCGGCGCAAAGGAATTTTTTCCCAGCTTGCTGGATTCATGATATAAATACAATGATGGCATTAAATGGCATCGGGATCATGGCGCGCAGGATTTACTCTATCGTGGAACTCAGAATTTCGCGCGTGGTTAACCGTGTACTGTTCTTGGCACTAGGCTTCGCGTGGCTGCCTTCTGCGGCCGCAATGGAGTTTCGCCTCTTCTTTCAGCCCGATCTGAGAATTAATGTATTGATTGCAGAGGGCCCTATTGTCACAGGAGATGCAGAACGATTCCTTGCGGCATCAACCAAAGCCGACCGCGATGTCGAAGGGCACATTGTTTTGGTACTCAATAGTCTTGGCGGCTCAGTGCAGGCGGCTTTTGATTTCGTCAGGGCAATGGATCGAGTAGGAGTCTTCACAATTGTTCCAGATAACGCCCTGTGTGCATCCGCCTGCGCCTCGATAATTTACCCTTCCGGAATCCGAAGGAACATTGTTGGTTCCGGCCGTCTTGGCTTTCACAGCTGCTATACGAAAGTAGAGGGAAAGATTGACGAGTCCGCATTCTGCAATGAGAAGATCGCAGAGCACGCGATTTCGAGGGGAGTTGCACACGCTTCTGTGAATCTGTTTGTGAAGGACTTCGGCGCAGGAGAGATGGCTTGGGTTGATCGCCATATCGTCTGCACTACGCTGCCAGGTATGTGTCGCCCGACCTTGCGCGACCCTCGACCCTCTGTCGAATCAGAGATCAGACCAAGCTTCGATTGTGCAAAATCGCGTACTCTTGTTGAGAAGCTCATTTGCGCCAACCCCGTACTTGCCAAAATGGATGCAAGAATGGCTGTTGCCTATTTTACTTTGAGTACTAGCTTGATCGACCAAAAGAGCCTGCTAGACGAGCAGCGCGCATGGCTGCGAAATGACCGAAATAACTGCGATAGCCTAGAATGCTTGGTAGCGGCCTATCAAAGTAGAATTGGTGCTCTTGAATCGCGCATAGGGCAATAGCCGCTCTTTGCCACTCTTTATGGCATCGCATCATGTGGACTGCGCACGCCATGCCGCCGAGTCGACACGCACCGGATCTACATGGTCACAGGATAAAGGGAGCCTGCGCATGGCTGAGTATTATCACTGCTTTAACTGCAAAACCGTAGTACCGGTGCTCCCTGGCGCGGAGAGAAAGTGCCCCTCATGCGGAGGAACAAGTGGGGAAGTGATCTCTCAGGAGAGATTCGACCAGGGGTTCAAGGCAGGTGCCTACTACAATATCGACCCGAGGACCGGGAAGCCTGCCAAGAAGCGCCGGTAGTCTTTTAACCCCAAGCAATCAGCATGTGCTGGATCGCCCGCTCCCGTGAAAGCGCCGCATAGCCTGCCGTTTAACAGGTGCACCCGACAGCGGGTCCGCTGCTGGGCGCCCTTCTTTCTTCGGTCGGCGGCGTCCGGTTAACCGGCGACATTGAAGGACCAATTTCGTTGTAGCGATGCTGCTCGCGAACGGCAGTTGCAGAGTGTTGCTTCGCGTTGACGGTCCGGTCTCGGGCGCGAGATCGACCGTCACTTCATGGCCGCTGCCGCGCGCAGGCGAACAGCGGGTCTTCCTGATGTAGCCGCAGAGCAGAAGCCAGCCCACGACGCCGGGCGTGAGCCGGCGCTGCCGCGCGCAGACTCAGACCTTGAGGAACAGCTCGCGGTCGGGCGCGAAATTCGCGTGCAGCGGCAGCAGCGCACCGCCCAGGGCGCGTGCGTCCGTGCCTATGCTGCCGGCGTGCAGCTCGGGCATCCACAGGCCTTCCCGGTCATAGTGCGCGAGCACCTCGCGCTGTCGCTCATGGCAAGGTCACTATCGCCCAACGATCAGGCAGAAGTCTATTCATCCTCTCCCCCCGCCAACAACACCCCGCGCCTCGCTAGCCGCTCACGCGCCTCCAGCAGGGCTTGGTGCAGTTGCTGCTCCAGCTCTGCCTTGGGCGGCAGCTCGGTCCAATACTCGGCCACGGTGATGCCGTCCTTGTGCATTTGCAGCAGTTCCACTTGTTCGCGGCTGGATTCGGCGCACAGGATCAGGCCGATGGGCGCCTCCTCGCCCGGTTGGCGTTCGTGCTTGTCCAGCCATTTCAGGTACAGCTCCATCTGGCCCTTGTGGGCGGCCTTGAAGCGGCCCAGCTTCAGCTCGATGGCTACCAGGCGGCGCAGGCGCCGGTGGTAGAAGAGCAGGTCGAGGTAGAAATCTTCCCCGTCGAGGACCATGCGCTTCTGGCGCTCCACGAAAGCAAAGCCGCGCCCCAGCTCCAGAATGAAGGCTTCGAGCTGGCGCAGGATGGCAGCCTCCAGGTCGGACTCGTCATGGCCCTGGCGCAGGCCCAGGAAGTCCAGAAAGTATGGGTCTTTGAAAACCTGGCCCGTTGTGGGTAGCAGGGCGGCGGGGACCTGGGTGCTGGCAATCTCGCTGCGCTCGAAGGCCTTGCGGTCGATCTGGTGGGCAAGCTCACGCACGCTCCAGCCGTCTTGCGCGGCTTGCTGGGCATAGAACTGCCGGGCCTGCGGGGTTTTGAGGGCGACGATGGCCACCAAGTGGCTCCAGCTCAATTTTGCCGACAGCGTCGACACAATCCCGGTGTCTGGAAAAGCCTGTGCGAACTTCACCATGCGGCGCAGGTTGCGGGCCTCGAAGCCGCGCCCGAATTCGTGGGACAACTGCTGCCCGAGCTGTTCGAGCAACTGGCTGCCGTAGCTGGCGCGCTCGCCGCCCAGCACCTCCGTACTCAGGCGCTGGCCCACTGTCCAGTACAGGCGCGTCAGCTCCGCATTCACGGCCCCGGCCAGGCGCTGGCGGCTGCTGGCAATGAGGGTGCGCAGCTCGGCGTGCAGGCTGCTGGCTGTGGCCGCAGGCGTGGCGGGCACTTGGCTGGTTTCCAGGCTGGCCATGGATGTGTGTCTCCCTGTTACGCGGCCATCATAGACGGCGCTGCCGCGCGAGGACTCAGAGCGTGGGAGTTTTTCGATTTCACTCCCTCTCCCTTTGGGAGAGGGCGGGGGTGAGGGCCGGCGAGTGGCCTTGACAGTGGCGCGCTGCCCCTCACCCCAACCCTCTCCCCAAAGGGGCGAGGGAGGAAATACCGTCGCTTCGAAAAACTCTCAGCCTCTCACACCTTCAGGAACAGCTCGCGATCCGGCGCGAAATTGGCGTGCAGCGGCAGCAGCGCGCCGCCCAGGGCGCGCGCGTCCGTGCCTATGCTGCCGGCGTGCAGGCCGGGCATCCACAGGCCTTCCCAGTCGTAGTGCGCGAGCGCCGCGCGGGTCTCGTCCAGCAGGCGCTGCAGCAGCGGGCGGCAGAAGGAGCCGTCGACCACCACCGCATCCAGGTCCAGGAAGGCCGTGCCGCTGGTCACGCAATGCGCCAGGGCCTCGGCGGCCTCCGCCAGCCAGGCCAGGGTCTCGGCCTCGAAGGCCGGCTGCAGGGCGCGCTCGTCGTAGGCGGCGCTGCGGTCCAGGCCACGGGCCGCGAAGCGCTGCTCCAGCTCCCACAGCGAGGCCCGGCCGACCAACTGCTCGGGGGCGCTGCCGCCCTGGGCCACGCGCAGCGGCAGCGAGGCCACGGCGCCGGCGTTGCCGTGCAGGCCGGCGTGCGGGTGCGAGTTCAGCACCAGGCCGCCGCCGACGAAGGTGTCGACGAACAGGTAGAGGAAGCTCTTGAGATCGCGCCCGCGCCCTGTCACGAGCTCGGCCACCGTGGCAGCCGCCGTGTCGCGCGCAAAGCTCACGGGCAGCTCGGTCATGGCCTGCAGCTCGGCGCCGAGGTCGAGCCGGTTCCAGGCCTCGGACTGCGCGGGCGACAGGCCCAGCAGCCGGTGCCAGCCGCCCATGGCGAAGGGCGCCGCCAGGCCCAGGCCGACCAGGCGCGGCGCGAGCGGGCCCAGGCCGGCCTGCAGCGCGCCCAGGCGCTCGGCGATGGCCGGCAGCAGGGCCTGGGCGTCGGGGAAGTCGTATTCGAGTGTCTGGCGCTCGCGCACCCGGCCGGTGAAGTCCAGCAGCAGCCAGTCGGTGCTGCGCCGCCCGACCTTGATGCCGATGGAGAAGGCCCCGTCGGGGTTGAGCGCCAGCGGCACCGAGGGCTGGCCGATGCGGCCGCGCACCGGGGCCTGGCGCAGCAGCAGGCCGTCGTCCTCGAGCCGCGCGGCGATCAGGCCCACGGTCTGGGCCGTCAGGCCGGTCAGGCGCGCCAGCTCGGCCTTGGGCAGGCTGCCGTGCAGGCGGATCGCCTGCAGCACCACGCGCTCGTTGAACTGGCGCATGCCGACCTGGTTGGAGCCGCGCGGGCGCAGCCTGGGCGGTGCAGGCAGGCCGGCGGGGGCGAGCGGGTTGGTCATGGGCGCAGATTCTCGCCGATGACTCCCTTGCGCACGATGAAGTTGCCGAAGGGTTGCGGCTCGCCGGTCAGCACGATGGCGTAGGCCGAGCGCACCCGCTCGTAGAACGCGTAGCGCTCCAGCGGCTCGGCGCTCTGCTGCGGCCCCATGTCGGGTTGCAGCAGCGGCAGCACCTCGCGCTGCAGCGCGCTGAGGTAGGGCGGCTCGGTGCCCGAGACCTGCATGTAGGCCACGGGGTGGGCCACGTCGGCCGCCAGTGGCAGCACCGAGGCCACGGCCTGCACGGCGCGCGCCATGGCGATGCCGGGCAGGCGCAGCACCGTCTTGCCGGCGCCCAGGCTCATGGCCGTGAAGTTGGCGTCGGCCAGCACCAGGGCGTCGTCGTGCCCCATCTCGGCCAGCAGCTTGAGCAGCTCGGGAAACAGCAGGGGGTCTATGCCTTTGAGCATGGGCGGTCCTAGGCCAGCGCCTCGGCGGGCAGCTCTTCGGCCAACTTGGCGCCGGTCATCACGGCCACGGTGTCGCTCATGCTGATGGTCTTGGGGTTGACCACGGCAGCGCGGCGGCCCAGGCGCTGGATGTGGATGCGGTCGGCGATCTCGAACACATGGGGCATGTTGTGGCTGATCAGGATCACGGGCAGGCCCTGGTCGCGCACGCGCCGGATCAGCTCCAGCACCATGTTGCCCTCCTTGACGCCCAGCGCAGCGGTGGGCTCGTCCATGATCACCACATGCCGGGCGAAGGCCGCGGCGCGCGCCACGGCGACGCACTGGCGCTGGCCGCCCGAGAGGGTCTCCACGGCCTGGGTCATCGAGCGTATGCCGACCTTGAGGTCCTGCATGCGCGCGGTGCTCTCGGCCAGCATGCGCTTCTTGTCCAGCATGCGTAGGCACTTGCCGGCAAAGCCCGGGCGCCGCAGCTCGCGGCCGAGGAACAGGTTCTCGGCGATGGTCATGGCCGGCGCGACGGCCAGGTCCTGGTAGACGGTCTCGATGCCGGCGCGGCGCGCCTCGATCGGGCTCTTGAAGTGGATGGTCTGGCCGTCGAGCAGGATCTGGCCTTCGTCGGGCACGGTGGCGCCGGACAGCGCCTTGATCAGCGAGGACTTGCCGGCGCCGTTGTCGCCGATCACGGCGAGGATTTCACCGGCGCGCAGCTCGAAGTCGGCGCCGTCCAGCGCGGTGACCTGGCCGTAACGCTTGACCAGGCCCTTGGCCTGAAGGACGAGAGGGGGGGTGCTCATCAACGTGCTCCCTTGCGCGAAAGTTGGTCGGCGGCGACCGCGAGGATCACCAGCATGCCGGTCACCAGGACCTGGTAGATGGAGGACACGCCCATCAGCGTGAGGCCGTTGCGGAACACGCCGACGATCAGCGCGCCCACCAGCGAGCCCAGCACCACGCCGCGGCCGCCGAACAGGCTGGTGCCGCCCAGCACCACGGCGGTGATCGCGTCCAGGTTCTCGGTCTGGCCCGCGTTCGGGTCGCCGACCCCGGTGCGCGCCACCGACAGCAGGGCCGCGATGCCGTAGAACAGGCCGGCGAGCACGTACACGCCCAGCAGCACGCGCTGGGTCGGGATGCCGACCAGGCGCGTGGCCTCGGCGTTGTTGCCCACCGCGTAGACATGGCGGCCGGCGGCGGTCTCGCGCAGCACGAACCAGGCCAGGCCGTACAGCAGCAGCATCAGCACCGCCCCATAGGCGACCTCGGTGCTGCCCAGGCTGAAGGTGTTGCCCAGCGCCGTCATCAGGTTGGGCAGGTCGGTCACGGTCTGCGAGTTCGAATACAGCTGGGTGATCGCGAAGGCGATGTTCAGCGTGCCCAGCGTGACGATGAAGGGCGGCAGCTTCACCTTGGTGACCAGCAGGCCGTTGAGCAAGCCGAACAGCGTGGTCACGGCCAGGCCGCAGGCGATGGCCAGCGGCGCGGGCAGGCCCAGCTCGGTGGCGAACTTGCTCATCACGATGCCGCCCAGCGCCATCACCATGCCGCAGCTGAGGTCTATGCCCGCGGTCAGGATGATCAGGGTCTGGCCGATGGCGATCACGCCGACCACCATGACCTGTTGCAGGATCAGCGAGAGGTTCCCGCCGGTGAGAAAGCGATCGCTCTGGAACGCGAAGAACGAGCAGGCCAGCAGCAGCGCGATGAACGGGCCCAGCGTGGCGAGCGGCGGCAGGGTCAGTGTCCTGGTGTTCATGGGGCTTGTTCCTAGTGGCAGTGATTTGGCGGTCATGGGGCGCACTTCCTCTGGTTGGTGCCGGCTCGGCCGCTTACTTCTTGCCCCAGCACAGCTCGGTGCCGGTCTTGACGTCCTTGCTGTCCACGCCGGCCACCGGCTTGGCGGCGATCAGCGTGACGCCGGTGTCGCTGTAGCCGCTGGGCTTCTTGCCGCTCTTGGCGTATTCGACGCCGGCTTCCACGCCCATGGCCGCCATCTTCAGCGGGTACTGCTGCGAGGTCGCGGCGATCACGCCGGCGCCCA
>NZ_SCMM01000075.1:0-14718 GCF_005503345.1 Ramlibacter sp. 2FC | reverse complement strand
GTCGGGCGTTCATGAGGCCATTGTTGGCGCCCGGTACCCATGTGTCTAATATTGAATTTCATTGATTCGATACAAGGCTTGTATTGCCATGGAGCTGCGTCATCTGCGCTATTTCCTCGCCCTGGCCGAAGAGCTGCATTTCGGCCGGGCCGCCAAGCGCCTGCACATCTCGCAGCCGCCGCTGAGCTTCAATATCAAGCAGCTCGAGGCCTCGCTGGGCGTGTTGCTGTTCGAGCGCAGCAGCCATGGCGTCAAGCTCACGCCGGCCGGCGAGGCCTTCCGCGCCTCGGCCCAGCGCGTGCTCGACGAGGCCGCGGCCGCCGCCACCCAGGCGCGCGACGTGGCGGCGGGCGTGACCCAGCGCGTGCGCGTGGGCTTCGTGGGCTCCATGCTGTTTCGCGGCCTGACCGAGCGGCTGGCGGCCTTCCAGCAGGGGCAGCCCCAGGTGCGGGTCGAGCTCATGGAGCTCAATTCGGCCGAGCAGGTCGAGGCCCTGGCGCGCGGCCAGATCGACCTGGGCTTCGTGCACCAGGCGCGCGTGCCGGCCGGCCTGAGCCAGCGGCTCTACATGTCCGAGCCCTTCGTCGCCTGCCTGCCCGCGGGGCATCCGGCCGCGGCGCAGCGCCCGCTGGACCTGCGCGCCCTGGCGTCCGAGCCCCTGGTGCTCTTCTCCAAGAGCGCCTCGCCCGACTACTACGAGCGCGTGCTGGCGCTCTGCGCCGAACAGGGCCTGCAGCCGCTGCTGCGGCACGAGGTGCGGCACTGGCTCAGCGTGGTGGCCCTGGTGGCCAAGGGCACCGGCCATGCCCTGGTGCCCGCTGCCCTGATGCACAGCGGCGTGGCCGGCGTGCAGTACTGCCCCCTGCCCGAATCCGAGATCCGCTCCGAGGTGTTCTGCGTCTGGAACGAGCGCAAGCAGCCGGCGGTGCTGCAGTCGCTGCTGGACTGCTTTCTCAAGTGAGCGTGCGCCTGCTCTCAGCGCAGGAAGGCGTCGTAGCCGGTCTTGAGGATCAGCGCGCTGACCACGGCGATGAAGGCGCCGCGCACGAAGCCGGCGCCGTGGCGCAGGGCCAGGCGGGTGCCGACCAGGCTGCCGGCGATGTTGGCCAAGGCCAGCGGCAGGGCGAGATGCCACCAGACATGGCCCTTGAGCGTGAACAGGATCAGCGCCGAGAGGTTGGTGGCGACATTGACCAGCTTGGCCGAGGCCGAGGCGTTCAGGAAGTCGTAGCCCAGCAGGCGCACGAACAGGAACACCAGGAAGCTGCCGGTGCCGGGGCCGAAGAAGCCGTCGTACAGGCCTATGACCAGACCGATCGCGCTGGCCACGCCCACCTCGTGACGGCCGGCGAAGCGCGGCGCGTGGGTGCGGCCCAGTTCCTTGCGCGCCAGGGTGTAGGCCAGCACGCCCAGCATCACGAAGGGCAGGGCGCGGCGCAGGAAGCCGGGGTCGATCAGGGTCACGGCCCAGGCGCCGGCCAGCGATCCCGCGAAGCCCATGGCCGTGGCCGGCAGCAGCACCGGCCAGCGCATCTGCACGCGGCGGCTGTACTGCGCCAGCGCGAAGGCCGTGCCCCAGACCGAAGCGCTCTTGTTGGTGCCCAGCAGGGTGGCGGGGGCGGCGCTGGGAAAGACGGCGAACAGGGCCGGCAGCAGGACCAGCCCGCCGCCGCCGACGATGGCGTCGACCAGGCCGGCCAGCAGCGACGCCAGCGAGACAATCACGAGTTCCATGCGGGGATTGTCGCACCGGGATGGTGCGTTGCCGGGCAGGGCGCGTGAGCCTGGGCCCACAAAGAAAAAGGCGCCGGGGTTGCCGGCGCCTTGAAAAAAACATCTCGTTTCGGATGCCTGAATCAAATATTTTGCTAATTAGGTTTGTCTCCTAGGCCCCTCGATTGGACGGTGCCGTCTAGGGCCCGTTCCGCGAGTGCCGTGACTGTAAGGTGTGGCACCGCACTTGTGCATAGGGGATTTCCCTCCTCGGGAATTCCCCGGGGAGGGGCCATTCAGTGGCTCAGCCGGCCTCGGCGGTGATCCACTGCGCGGCCCGCTCGGCGACCATCAGCGTGGGGCTGTTGGTATTGCCGCTGGTGATGCGCGGCATCACGCCGGCGTCCACCACGCGCAGGCCGGCCACCTGGCCGCCGCGTCCGTCGAGCAGGCGCAGGCGCGTGTCGACCACTGCCATGGGGTCGTCGGCATGGCCCATCTTGGTGGTGCCGACCGGGTGGAAGATGGTGCTCGCGATGTCGCCGGCCAGGCGTGCGAGCTCCTCGTCGCTCTGGTACTGCGGGCCGGGCTTGTATTCCTCGGGCCGGTAGGGCGCCAGGGCCGGCTGGGCCACGATGCGCCGCGTCAGGCGCAGGCTGTCGGCGGCGATCTGGCGGTCCTCGGGCGTGGACAGGTAGTTGGGCGCGATGGCCGGCGCGTCCTCGAAGCGCGGGCTCTTGATCTGCACGCTGCCGCGGCTGGTGGGGTTGAGGTTGCAGACGCTGGCGGTGAAGGCCGGGAAGCCGTGCAGGGGTTCGCCGAAGGCGTCCAGCGAGAGCGGCTGCACGTGGTACTCGAGGTTGGGGTGGGGCAGGGTCGGGTCGCTGCGCGTGAAGGCGCCGAGCTGGCTGGGCGCCATGCTCATGGGGCCGCTGCGCCTGAGCAGGTATTCCAGGGCGATCCGCGCCTTGCCCCAGGGGGTGCTCGCCAGGGTGTTGAGCGTCTTGACGCCCTGCACCTTGTAGACCGCGCGGATCTGCAGGTGGTCCTGCAGGTTGGCGCCCACGCCGGGCAGGTCCAGCAGCGGCGCGATGCCATGCTGGCGCAGCAGCTCGGCCGGGCCCACGCCCGAGAGCTGCAGGATCTGCGGCGAGCCTATGCTGCCGGCGCTCAGCACCACCTCGCGCGTGGCCGTTGCGGTGACCATCTCCTTCCCGGTCCAGACCTGCACCCCGGTGCAGCGCTGGCTGCCGTCGGCCTGGGCCTCGAAGACCAGCCGGGCGACCTGGGCCGAGGTCCATTGCTCGAAGTTGGGCCGGCCCCAGCAGGTGGGGCGCAGGAAGGCCTTGGCCGTGTTCCAGCGCCAGCCGGCCTTCTGGTTGACTTCGAAGTAGCCCACGCCCTCGTTGTCGCCGCGGTTGAAGTCGGCCGTGGCCGGGATGCCGGCCTGCTGCGCGGCCTGGGCGAAGGCGTCCAGCACGTCCCAGCGCAGGCGCTGCTTTTCCACGCGCCATTCGCCGCCCGCGCCGTGCAGGGCGTCGGCGCCCTTGTAGTGGTCCTCGTGCCGCTTGAAGGCCGGCAGCACGCTGTCCCAGCGCCAGCTGGCGTCGCCGGTCAGCTCGGCCCAGCCGTCGTAGTCGCGCGCCTGGCCGCGCATGTAGATCATGCCGTTGATGCTGGAGCAGCCGCCCAGGGTCTTGCCGCGCGGGTAGCGCAGGCGGCGGCCGTTCAGGCCCGCGTCGGGCTCGGTCTGGTAGAGCCAGTCGGTGCGCGGATTGCCTATGCAGTAGAGGTAGCCCACCGGGATGTGGATCCAGTGGTAGTCGTCCTTGTGCCCGGCCTCGATCAGCAGCACGCGCTTGGACGGATCGGCCGAGAGGCGGTTGGCGAGCAGGCAGCCCGCGGTTCCGGCCCCCACGATGATGTAGTCGAAGCTGGTGTTGCTCATGGCCGAAACGCATCCTTTACGCCGGGTCGATCCCCGCAGGGCGGGGCCCCTCGCCCAACGGCTCCAAGTCGCCCGCCCCCCACGATGATGTAGTCGAACTCGGTATGGCTCATGGCCAGAACGCTGAATGATTTGCAAAGCTCATGCGAGGCTCCTTGTGGCGGCCCGAGTTTCCGCGTTGCCTGCGAGAAAATCCAATGATTTCGCCAAAACCGTTCCAAAAATCTCCAAATACGAGTCCCAGCGCTGCCCCGCCCATGGACAGCCTGGGCGGCGCTGGAAGCGGTCTGGCGCTGAATGAAGCGGTCAAGCGAAGCTGTTACCCTCGGCAAGAAACGAAACGAGTCTTCCGCATGAACCAAACGTCCGCCGCCGCGCCCCCGCAGCATGCGTCGCCGGCCGCCGACCCGCACGACGACCCGGCCCTGCCGCTGTACGTGGACATGGACGGCACCCTGCTGCTGACCGACACGCTGCACGAGTCCATGCTGCTGGCCCTGCGCAGCGACCCGGCCAGCCTGTGGCGCTGGCCGGCCTGGCTGGCCGAGGGCAAGGCCGGCTTCAAGCGCCGCATCGCCGACCTGGCCGTGCCCGACCCGGCCGGCCTGCCCTACAATCAGCCGCTGCTGGACTGGCTGCGCGAGCAGCATGCCCAGGGGCGCCGGCTGATCCTGGCCAGCGCGGCCGACCTGCGCGTGGTACGCGCCGTGGCCGAGCACCTGGGGCTGTTCGACGACTGGCTGGGCAGCAATGCCCCGGGCGAGCCGCTGAACCTCAGCCGCGAGCACAAGCGCCGACTGATCGAGCAGCATGCGCGCGAGGCCGGCTATGCGCATTTCGCCTACGCGGGCAACAGCGCCGACGACCTGCCGGTCTGGGCCGGCGCGCGCGCCGCGATCGCGCACAACGCGCCGGCCGGTGTGCTGCGCGCGCTCAAGAGCCAGCACCCGCAGGCGCGCGTGCTGCCGGGCGAGCCGCTGCGCCTGGCCACGCTGCTGCGCGCGATCCGCATCACGCAATGGGCCAAGAACGCGCTGCTGTTCGTGCCGCTGCTGGCGGCCCACATCACGGCGCCGGACGCCTGGCTGAGCATGGTCCTGGCCTTCGTGGCCTTCGGCCTCTGCGCCTCGGCGACCTACCTGGTCAACGACATGCTGGACCTGCCCAACGACCGGCGCCATGCCTACAAGCGCCACCGGCCGCTGGCGGCGGGCCGGATCTCGATCGCGCAGGGCCTGGGGCTGATGGGGGTGCTGATGGCGGCGGCCCTGGTGCTGGCCATGGCCCTGTCGCGCGGCTTCCTGCTGATGCTGCTGCTCTACGTGGCGCTCACGCTGGCCTATTCGCTGCGCTTCAAGCGCGTGGCCCTGCTCGATGTGCTGCTGCTGTCGGGCCTGTACACGCTGCGCATCGCGGCCGGCGCGGTGGTGGCCGGCGTGATGCTGTCGAACTGGCTGCTCGCGATCTCGCTGTTCCTGTTCCTCAGCCTGGCCCTGGTCAAGCGCTGTGCCGAGCTCGAGGAGATGAGCGGCGAGGCCGGCGCGCGCAAGGTGCCGGGCCGCGGCTACCGGCGCGGCGACCTGGCCCTGCTGCGCGCCTTCGGCGTGGCCAGCGGCTTCCTGGCCGTGATGGTGTTCACGCTCTACATCGACAGCCAGAACGTGCGCCAGCAATACGCCGAGCCGCAGTGGCTGTGGGCCGCCGGCCCGCTGCTGCTGGCCTGGATCATGCGCATGTGGCTCAAGGCCGGGCGGCGCGAGCTGCATGGCGAGGACCCGCTGCAGTTCGCGCTCAAGGACCGGCTGAGCTGGCTGATCGGCGCGGCCATGGCCGCGTTCGCGCTGCTGGCCGCCAAGGGCTGCGGTTTCGAGCTCTGCCGGGCATTCGTTGGGAGGCTGTCATGAAGCTCGCCTCCGTCGCCATGGCCCTGGCCTGCGTGCTGATCTCGGCCGCCGCCCAGGTGCTGCTCAAGCTCGGCATGACGCGGCCCGCCGCGGACGGGCTCGCGCCGGCCGGCTGGCTCGCGACCTATCTTCAGGCCCTGGCCAGCCCCCTGGTCTGGGCCGGCCTGCTGCTCTACGGCCTGAGTGTCCCGCTCTGGCTGTGGGTGCTGTCGCGGCTGGACGTCAGCCTGGCCTATCCCATGGTGAGCCTGGGCTTCGTCGTCACCCTGGCGGTGGGCGTGCTGTTCCTGGGCGAGCCCTTTTCCTGGCTGCGCGGCGCCGGCTGCGCGCTGATCCTGGCGGGCGTGGCCCTGCTGGCCCTGGATGCCTGAGACCATGGGTTCTGAGGGCATGTTTCCTGCTTATTCCATCGCATCGACCATGCAGACCACCGACCTGCAGGCCCGCGGCCTGTTCCTCAAGACCTTCTGGGCGACGCTGGCGCTCAAGTTGGTGCTGGCCGCCTTCTTTCCCATGACGGGCGACGAGGCCTTCTTCTTCCAATGGGGCGTCACGCCCGACTGGGGCTACTCCGACCACCCGCCCATGGTCGGCTGGTGGCTGGCCGGGCTGCACCGCATCAGCGACCAGCCGCTGGTGCTGCGCAGCCTGACCCTGCTGGTGAGCAGCGTGATCGCCCTGGGCCTGGTCGACCTGGCGCGCCGCCACCTGCCGCCCGAGCGCGAGGCCGCGGCCTGGCTGGCCGGCGCGGTCTACCTGGTGCTGCCCTGGAGCTGGATGTTCGTGCTGGTCACCACCGACACGCCGCTGGTCTTCTTCATGGCGCTGTCGGCCTACTGCTTCCTGCGCGCCGAAGCGAGCGGCCGCGCCGCCTGGTACGCGGCGGCCGGCCTGTTCGTGGGCCTGGCCTTCCTGTCCAAGTACTTCGCGGCCCTGCTGGGCCTGGCCTACGCGGTCTACATCCTGGGCTGGCAGCGCCGCCGCTGGTGGACCCTGCCGCTGATGCTCGCCTGCGCACTGCCGTCCATTGCGCTCAACCTGGTCTACAACGCCACGCACGGCTGGCCCAACATCCTGTTCAACTTCTTCAACCGCCACGAGGGCAAGCCCTGGTCGCCGGTCAACTTCGCGACCTACCTGGGCATGGCGGCCTACCTGCTCACGCCCTGGCTGCTGTGGCAGGCCTGGCGCGCGCGGCGCGTGGCGCCCGCCTATGGCCGCGCGATGACCGTGCTGTGGCTGTTCCCGCTGGCCGTCTTCACCCTGCTGAGCGTGCGGCGCGAGGTGGGCCTGCACTGGGTGCTGGGCTTCGTGCCGCTGTTCGTGCTGTGGTGCGCGCTGCGGCTGGAGCCGGCTCAGCTGCGCCGCAGCTGGCGCTGGACCCTGGGCCTGTCGCTGCCGCACCTGGTCCTGGTGGGGGTGCTGATGGCCTCGCCGCTGGCCTGGTGGCAGGGCAGCCGGCTCTACGAGAAGCTGGTGTTCCTGCGCGAGGCCGAGGCCGTGACGCGCGCGCTCGAGCAGGACCTGCCGCCCGACGCCCAGCTGATGGGGCGCGCCTACAGCCCGGCCGCCATCCTGGCCTATTTCCACGGCCGCTACGTGCCGGTGTTCGGCCCCGGCCGGCACCACGCGCGCCAGGACGATCAGGTGGTCGACTTCCGCGCGCTGGCCGGCCGTCCCATGCGCATCTTCTCGCCCTCGCCTGTGCAGGCCGAGGAGTTCGCGCCGTATTTCGAATCGGTGCGCGTCACGCCCTTCCGGATCGAGGGCGTGAGCTACTGGCGCATCGACGGCCAGGGCTTCAAGTACCCAGCCTACCGCGACCAGGTGCTGCGCGAGGCGGCCCAGCATTTCCACCGCATCCCGCCCTGGCTGCCCAACCCGCGCAGCCCGTTCTGCGAGCGCTACGGCTTCAGCGACTGCCTGGCCGCGCCGCGCTGACCCAGACCAGATCAAGCCACCAAAGGACCGTCATGACCACCGCCACCGCCCGCGCCGCCGCGCCGGACATGGACTTCGCCGACGAGGCGCAGGCCTGGAGCGGCCGCATCGATCCCGACGAGCTCAAGCGCCCGGGCGGCCTGCTGATCGCGGCCCTGGCGCAATGCGCGAGCGAGCGCGGCCTCACGCTGCAGCAGATGGGCAAGGCCATGGGCGTGTCCTTCTGGGACATCAGCCAGCTGCGCATCGGTTTTCGCCGCCTGAGCAAGCTCGACGAAGACCTGGCCCAGGCCTGCGCCGAGTTCCTGGACCTGCCGCCCCTGAGCGTGCAGATGCTGGCCGGCCTGCTCGATCCCGAGCAGGCGCTGGCGACCCAGCCGCTGACGGCCGAGGACATCGTGCATGCGCGCCAGCTCGCGGCCTCCGAGCCGGCCGAGGTCGTGCTGGCGCCGCCCAAGGACCGCAGCCGCCCGCTGGCCGGCGCCGGGCTAGACGAGCTCGAGGCGCTGCACCGTGACTACGGCAGCAACCCGGCGGTGCGCCAGGCGCTGCAGGAGGAGCTGAGCGCCCGGCCGCCCGCGCGCATCGAGTCGCTGCGCCAGGCGGTGGGCGGCCAGGAGGCCGAGCCCGCTGCAAAGGCCAAGGCCCGCGAGGCGCAGCCGGTGCCGGCCCTGATGCGCTGCGCGGGCTGCGACACCCGCCTGCGCATCCCGCGCCTGAGCGAGCCCGGCGAGATCCGCTGCCCGTCCTGCAAGGCCGAGTACCAGGTCGAGTGGCAGGCCTCGGTCTGCCTGGTCCAGCAGCAGCCGGCCCCCGAGGAGGAGGCCGAGTCGGCGGCCGACGAAGGCATGGACGTGGACCAGGCCCTGGCCGTGCTGGGCCTGGAGCAGGGTTGCCCCTGGGACGAAGTGGAGCGCGCGCGGCGCTCGCTGCGCCAGCACTACCACCCCGACAAGCTCGGCCAGGTCTCGCCGCTGGTGCAGAAGCTCGCCGAAGACGCCTTCAAGCGGGTCAACCAGGCTTACGAGGTGCTGCGGGCTCAGCCTTGAGGGGGCGGGGGGCCGGTCGCTTGGCTACGCCTTGGTTCACAGCGCCTTGACCAGCTCCGGCACGGCCTGGAACAGGTCGGCCTCCAGCCCATAGTCGGCGACGCTGAAGATCGGCGCCTCGGGGTCCTTGTTGATCGCCACGATCACCTTGGCGTCCTTCATGCCCGCCAGGTGCTGGATCGCACCCGAGATGCCGCAGGCGATGTAGAGCTGCGGCGCCACGATCTTGCCGGTCTGGCCGACCTGCAGGTCGTTGGGCGCGTAGCCCGCGTCCACCGCGGCACGGCTCGCGCCAATGGCGGCGCCCAGCTTGTCGGCCAGCGGGGTGATGACTTCGTTGAACTTCTCGGCCGAGCCCAGGGCCCGGCCGCCCGAGACCACGATCTTGGCGGCGGTCAGCTCGGGGCGCTCGCTCCTGGCGATCTCGCTCGAGACGAAGCTGCTCTTGCCGCTGGCGGCCACGACCGCGATCTTCTCGACGGCGGCGCTGCCGCCGCTCGCTGCCGCGGCGTCGAAGCCGGTGCTGCGCACGGTGATCAGCTTCTTGGCGTCCAGGCTCTGCACGGTGGCGATGGCGTTGCCGGCGTAGATCGGGCGCTCGAAGCTGTCGGGACTGAGCACCTTGGTGATCTCGCTGACCTGGGCCAGGTCCAGCTTGGCGGCCACGCGCGGGGCGCAGTTCTTGCCGCCGGCCGTCGCCGGAAACAGGATGTGGCTGTAGGCCGGTGCCAGGGCCAGCACCTGGGCGGCGATGTTCTCGGCCAGGCCATGGGCCAGGGCTTCGCCGTCGGCGTGGATCACTTTTGAGACGCCGGCTATTCTTGCGGCGGCTTGGGCGGCGGACCCTGCGTTGTGGCCGGCCACGAGAACATGGACCTCGCCGCCGCCCAGCTTGGCGATTTCTGCCGCGGCGGTGACGGTGTTGAGCGTGGCGCCCTTGATGGAGGCGTTGTCGTGTTCGGCAATGACGAGTGCGGTCATGGTGTTTCTCCTGTTCCTTGCCTCAGATGACCTTGGCTTCGTTCTTGAGCTTGTCGACCAGGGTGGCGACATCGGGTACCTTGATGCCGGCGCCGCGCTTGGGCGGCTCGGCGACCTTGAGGGTCTTCAGGCGCGGGGTCACATCGACGCCGAGCTCTTCCGGTTTGACGTTGTCCAGTGGCTTCTTCTTGGCCTTCATGATGTTGGGCAGGGTGACGTAGCGCGGCTCGTTCAGGCGCAGGTCGGTGGTGACCACGGCGGGCAGCGAGAGGCTCAGGGTCTCGAGACCGCCGTCGATCTCGCGCGTGACGCTGAGCTTGTCGCCCGCCACTTCCACCTTGGAGGCGAAGGTGGCCTGGGGCAGCTCGGCGAGAGCCGCCAGCATCTGGCCGGTCTGGTTGGCGTCGTCGTCTATGGCCTGCTTGCCCAGGATCACCAGGCCGGGCTTTTCCTTCTCGACCAGGGCCGCCAGCAGCTTGGCCACGGCCAGGGGCTGCAGTTCCTCGTTGGTCTCGACCAGGATGGCGCGGTCGGCGCCTATGGCCATGGCGGTGCGCAGGGTTTCCTGGCATTGGGTGACGCCGCAGGAGACGGCGATGACTTCGGTGGCCACGCCTTTTTCTTTGAGGCGCACGGCCTCCTCGACGGCAATCTCGTCGAAGGGGTTCATGCTCATCTTGACGTTGGCCAGGTCGACGCCGCTGCCGTCGGACTTGACGCGCACCTTGACGTTGTAGTCGACCACGCGTTTGACGGGGACGAGGATTTTCATGGGGGTTCCTTGTGCGTTGGGGCGGCTGCGGCTCAGGCCGCGGTGAAGAACTCGGCCGACATCAGGCCGATCTCGGGCGCGAGGCGGGGCGCGAAGTCCATCTGGTCCAGCACGTCGCGCTGCAGGTCTATGCCGGGCGCGAGCTCGAACAGCTCGACGCCCTCGGGCGTGAGGCGAAAACTCGCGCGCTCGGTCAGGTACAGCACCTCCTGCTGGCGCACCAGGCCCTGCGGGCCGCTGAAGGTGATCTGCTCGACCTTCTTGACCAGCTTCCTGACGCCGCCCTGCTGCAGCACGCGCATCTGGCCGTCGCCGGTGGCGAGCTTGACGCCCTTGGCCGCCAGCGTGCCGCAGAACACCACCTTGCGCGCGTTCTGCGCGATGTCGATGAAGCCGCCCGGGCCCACGGTGAGGCCGCCGAGCTTGCTGACGTTGACGCTGCCTTCGGCGTCGAACTCGCCGAAGCCCAGGAAGGCGATGTCCAGGCCGCCGCCGGCGTAGAAGTCGAACTGCGTGGCCGCGTCGAGCATGGCCGTGGCGTTGCGCGCGTAGCCGAACAGCACGCCATCCATCAGCGTGCCGCCGTAGGTGCCGTGCTCTATGGTCTGGTAGAGGCGGTGCTGCTCGTTGCGCGCCGCGATCAGCTTGGCCACGGCGTCGGGCACGCCCACGCCGTAGTTGACCACCGGGCGCGGCTTGCCGGTGTTGAACAGCTCGACGGCTGCGCGGCGTGCGATGGCCTGGCGCTCGCCGAAGGCCTCCTGGGCCGCGGCGAGCTCGGCCGCATGGTCGGCCGCCTCGCTGGCGGCGCGCGCGGCGCCGGTCAGCTCGCCGCTGAAGGCCGGGTCGAACGGGATGTCGTAGCTGGTGCGCTGCTCGGGGTCGACCACGATGGCGTCCACCCAGGCCGAGGGAATGCGCACCTCGCGCGCCTTGAGCGCGCCTTTGGGCAGGCGCTCGGCCACCTGCACTAGAACCAAGCCGCCGCTGTTGCGCGCGGCCAGGGCCAGCGACTGGGCGTCGAGGTTGGCGGCCTCGTGCTCGAAGCTGATGTTGCCGTCCTCGTCGGCGCTGCTCGCGCGCACCAGGGCCACGTGGATGGGGAAGGGCTTGTAGCGCAGGACCTCTCGCCCGTCCATGGTGACGACTTCGGCCAGCAGATCGGGGCGGGCGCTCGCGTTCATGCAGCCGCCGCCCAGGCGCGGGTCGCAGACCGTGCCCAGGCCCACATGGGTGAACAGGCCGGGGCGGCCGGCGCCGATCTCGCGCATCAGCTGCGAGGACACGCCGCCGGGCAGGATGTAGGCCTCGATCTTTTCGTTCACCGCCAGCTGCTGCATGGCGGGCGACCAGACCCAGTGGCCGCCGATCACGCGCCTGACCAGGCCCTCGTGCGCGAAGCAGTTCATGCCCTTGGTCTTCTTGTCGCCAATGCCCAGGGCGTGGACCATGGTCAGGTTGCGCGGGGCACCGCTGGCAAGGAAGCGTGCCTGCACGGCCTCGAACAAATGCGTGGCCTCCATCAGGCCGCCGCCGCCGCCCATCAGGCCCACGGTGTCGCCGTCGCGTATCAGCTCGGCCGCCCGCGCGGCGCTCATGAATTTGTCGTTCATGATGGCCCCCTTAGCGGTTCAGGTCGAACAGGGCCGCGCCCTTCTTGAGCGCGCTCTTGGCGATCACGGTGCGGTGGATCTCGGAGGTGCCGTCGAAGATGCGGTAGATGCGCGCGTCGCGGTAGTAGCGCTCGATCGGCAGCTCCTTGCAGAAGCCCATGCCGCCGAACACCTGCACCGCGCGGTCGACCACGCGGCCCAGGGTCTCGGCCGCGTGCACCTTGACCATGGCGATCTGCTCGCGCGCGTCGAAACCCTGGTCCAGCATCCAGGCGGCCTGGTAGACCATCCAGCGCGCGGCGTTGATCTCGATCACGCTGTCGGCCAGCATCTGCTGGACCAGCTGGAAGTCGCCAATCTTCTGGCCGAACTGCTTGCGGTCGTTGGCGTACTCGACCATCAGCTCGCAGACATGGCTGGCCTTGCCCACGGCGCGCGCGCCGACCTGGGCCAGGCGCACCACGTTGAGCGCGCCCATGGCCAGCTTGAAGCCCTGGCCCTGCTCGCCGAGCAGCGCGACCGGCTCCAGTGGCACGTTGTCGAAGAACAGCTCCAGGTGCGGCGTGCCGCGTATGCCCATCATCTTCTGGTCCTTGCCTACGGTGAAGCCGGGCAGGCCCTTGTCGACCATGAACATGCTGATCTCTTTCTCGCCGGTCTTGGCCGAGACCAGGAAGAAGTCGCTCCACTCGCCGTCGCTGATGAAGTGCTTGCTGCCGTTGAGGGTCCAGGTCCCGTCCTCGTTGCGCCTGGCGTGGGTCTTGATGCCGGCCGCGTCCGAGCCGGCGCCGGACTCGGTGATGGTGATGGCGCAGGTGCGCCGGCCTTCGACGGCGGGCTTGAGCCAGCGCGCTACCTGCTCGCCCTTGCAGTGCAGCAGCGGTTCGTAGACGTTGCCGAAGGCGCGGCGGATCAGGATGTCGGTGGTGTGGCCGAACTGCTCCTCGCACAGGATGCGGTCCAGATTCGACAGGCCGCCGCCGCCGAGCTCGGCCGGCATGTTCATCGCGTACAGGCCGAGCGCCTTGGCCTTCTCGTGCACGGCCTGCGCCTTCTCCTGGGCCAGGAAGCCCTGGTTCTCGATCTCGTCCTCGAGCGGCTTGAGTTCCTCGGCGATGAAGCGACGCACGGTGGCTATCATCATCTTCTGTTCTTCGTTGAGCGAAAAGTCCATGGTGTTTCTCCAAATTCGGTGTCTAGGTCGGGGTTGAGCACGTGAGGGGCGGGGCCCGTCTCACGCGCTGCTGAACCAGCGCGCGCCGAAGAAGAACGGCAGGCGGGAGACCGGATCGGTACTTGTGGACATGGATGGTTCCGCGGGAATCAGGCGCCCGGCTCCAGGACGGCGCGGCTGGCCGCGAGCGCCTGGCGTGCCCATGCGGTCTGGTCGACCTCGGCCATGCGCTCAAGGTGCACCACCTCGACGCTGACCGGCAGGTCCTGGGGCAGGGCGGCGAACAGGGCCTTGATGGCTATGCCACCTTCGCCGGGCATCAGGCGCGCGCAGCGCGCGGTGTGGATCATTTCCGCTACGGTGAACGGCCGGCCGATCTGGGCGCTGGTGGGCGCGTCGCAGATCTGCGCGTAGTGCAGCAGTTCGCGCGGGATGGCGCGCAGGTCGTCCAGCGTGGTGGTCGAGCGCGCCACGTGCAAGGCATCGACCAGGATGCCGGCGTTGGCCGGCTTGCCGGCGGCGTGAACGATGCGCAGCGCGGCCCGGGCGTCGGGCACGGCGGTCCAGGGCATGAACTCGAGGTCGGCCGTCATGCCGTAGGGCGCCATCAATTCGCACAGGCGGGCGTAGCCCTCGGTCAGGCGCGCCTCGTCGGTATCGTCGCCGGCCACCAGCACGGCCTTGGCCTTGAGCGCCGCGCCGGCCTCCAGCAGCGGCAGGTAGCTGCGCGCGTCGAAGCCCTCGGCTATGCGGATGATCTCCAGGTCGAAGATGCCGACGCCGGTGTCGCGCATGGCGGCCAGGGTCTCGCGCAGCAGCTCGGGCTGGGCTATCAGCTGTTGCTGCGGCCCGCCCGGGCCGTTGGGCAGCAGGCGCAGGCCGACGTAGGCGTAGCCCAGCTCGGCCGCGAGGCGCACCGCCTCGGGCGGGGTGCAGAGGTTGGAGCTCAGGTAGGCCAGCGAATAGATCCGTGACATGACGTGCCCCTGATTCACTTCAGAGGCGACACCGCCGTCGGCAGCGCGATGGTCGAGCTCATGGCCGTGGTCAGCCAGGCCGGGCCGCCCTTGGGCGGCCAGAGCCCCAAGGCCACGGCATCGGCGCGGATCTGGCTGCGCGCGTTCAGGCTCTCGTAGGCCCAGATGTTGGTGAAGCGCAGCGGGCCGTCGAGCGCGAGCATAGCCACCACGCAGGGCGAGAGCTGCTCGCGCGGCGGCAGGTACTGCTCCCACAGGTCCAGGGTCGGCTGCACGCCGCCCGGCTTGATGCCATAGCTGCGGATCTCGTAGACCGGGCCGGCGAGGCCCGACTCGGCGGAGGGGCGCACCGGCTTCATCCAGGGGAAGCCCTTGTAGCTGTGCTGCTCCAGGCTCTGGAAGATCTCGCCGCAGCCGAAGGGGCTGGCGCTGCGCTGGGTGCGCTCGCGCTCGGCCTGCAGCTGGTCCAAGCTGGCGAATCCGCGCAGCACGATCATCTGGTTGAGCTGGCCGATGTCGGTGAACCAGCAGCCCAACAGCTCGCCCTGGGCCTCGGGCGCGCCGGCGAAGGCCTGCACGTTCTGGGCGGCTTGGCCGGCGGTGCCGAAGGGCAGGGTCAGGGTGGCGAGTTCGTAGTACATGGGGG